>JBKJTK010000230.1:0-2589 GCA_046590875.1 Chiayiivirga sp. | reverse complement strand
CGGAACCTCGACGAACAGACCATCGACGCGAATTTTTCCGGTCGTCTCGTCTTCAAGCCGCGACAAAATCTGGCGCAGCAGACGGAAGCTCGACGGAACCACGCCCGAGGCATCGCCAGAATGCACACCTTCGCTCAGCACACTGACCTTGAAGTTGCCACCGGCGAGGCCGCGCAATGAGGTGGTGCACCAGAGCTGATCGTAGTTGCCGCAGCCGGAATCCAGGCACACCACCAGCGACGGCTTTCCGATGCGCGCAGCAAGATGATCGACGTAGAACGGGAGGTCGTAGCTGCCCGATTCCTCGCAGGCCTCGATCATGATCACGCAGCGGCAGTGCGGAATCTGCTGTTCCTGCAACGCCTGGATCGCGGCGATCGAGCCGAAAATCGCGTAGCCATCGTCGGCGCCTCCGCGGCCGTAGAGTTTGTCGCCCTTGATGACGGGTTTCCAAGGACCGAGATCGTCGGCCCAGCCGGTCATTTCGGGCTGCTTGTCGAGATGGCCGTAGAGCAGCACGCAGTCGTCGCGAACGTTTCCTTGGGCGTCCGCGCCAGGCGCGTCGCTCGCGGGCACTTCGATATAGATCAGCGGCGTGCGATTCGGCAGCCGCACCACTTCCACTTGCATGCCCGTGACGTTCTGTTTGCGCGCCCACGCCTCCATCAACTTGACCGCGTCGTCCATGTAGCCGTGCTGCTGCCAGTCGGCGTCGAACATCGGCGACTTGTTCGGTATGCGGATGTAGTCGACGAGCTGCGGCACGATCTCGTCGTCCCACTTGCCGGCCACGAAACGATCGGTCTTGGCGGTGTCCATCAATAAGTCCTGAAACGTGGAGAAACGGGAGTCTACCGCCCCGGGAGGGTCGGACCTAGGAATTGTCCTAGCCCGGGTTGCGGCGTGTTCGTAGCCCCGGTTCAGGCAAACGGCGATGGGTACGAACCTCGCCGCTCCGGAAACTGTGCACACCGGATGCAGCGCAGCGCTGCGACGGATCACTCGAACTTCTCAACAAAGGAAACTCGCCATGAACAAGCTCGCCCTCGTCCTGAAGTCCCTGGTTCTAAAGTCCCTGGTCCTCTCGCTGGCACTGACGGCCTCGGCCTTTGCGGCCGCCAAGGTGAACATCAACAGCGCCGACGCCGCCACCATCGCTGCCGCCTTGAACGGCGTGGGCGAAGCCAAGGCCGAAGCGATCGTCGCTTACCGCACCGAACACGGTCCGTTCAAGAGCGCCGACCAGTTGGCCGAAGTGAAAGGCATCGGCCTCAAGACCGTCGAAATGAACCGCGAACTTATCGAAGTCGGCGCCAAGTCGGTTCCGAAGGAATAAGTCAGACGGATCGCCTGCGGGGCGCGTCAAGAACAGCCCGTAGTTCACGTGGCAAGGAAGCCTCCCGCTCCGTCCTGCGCGACGGAGCGGCGGTTTTTGTGCAAGTCTCGGCTAAACTTTCGCGTCGTTCCTTTCGCATACCGCGACATGATCCTGCCGAACTACCGCGTCGCTGCCTCCACCATTCCCGGTGCCGGAAAAGGCGTCTTCGTCGAACAATCCGTCGCACGCGGCCGCATCCTGGTCGCGCCCGACGCCATCCCGCGCGTCTATCGCTGGGACGAAATCATGGCGATGCCCGACCGCGATGAGGCGCTTGCCGCCAGCGTGCGCTGGTTCGAGGATCGCTACACCGTTTCGCCAGAATGGCCAGACGAGTGCTATCTCAATCACAGCTTCACGCCGAATGGTCTCTGGCATCTGGGCTTCGTGTTTGCCGCGCACGATCTGAGCGCCGACGATGAAATCACGGTCGACTATCGTCACTTGCTCGGCGAAGGCCAGGAGGAGAGTTTTCGCGATGCCCTCAGCGGACGTGCCATCGTCGGCTGGTCGTGGAGCGAGAGCCTGGGACGCTCGACGCGCGAACTCGCCGGCCTGCAGGCCGACTGAGACCCGGCATCGCATGCACGCGCAGCACCTTCCCGCCTTCGAATTCCGGCGCATGCGCTGGAAGAACAATCTCGGCTGGACCAGAGAAATTCACCGCGCGACGGTGGAGGCGATTGCCTCGCAAGAGCCCGCACTTCCATCTGCGGACTTTCCAACCAGCGATGACAACTACGACTGGCGCGTATCCATCGCCGAGATCGACCACGACTGTGCATTTTCCGCCTTCCCGGGCCACGATCGCGTGCTGGTGCTGCTCGAAGGCAATGGCATGCGCCTGGAGTTCAGCGATGGCCGTTGCGTGGAACTGACGCCGCCGCATGAACGCATCGCGTTTCGTGGCGAGGACACGCTCGATTGCATTCTCACCAACGGCCCGACGCGGGATTTCAACCTGATCTGGAAGCGCGACCGGGTGCAAGCGCAGCTGATGCACCGTCCACTGGTCGGCCCGATGCTGTTCTTCGCCGAACCCGGTGTGCAGTGGCTGGTTTATCTCATCGGCGGCCGCGCAAAACTCAAGGATCGTCCTGACGTCGCGCCACTGGAGGCCGGCGACAGCCTGCTGCTCGACGCCCACGCCAGCGAAACCGGTCGACGCGTCATCCTCGACGGGGGTGGCCAACTGTTGCTGGCGCGGGTCG
>JBKJTK010000096.1:0-6914 GCA_046590875.1 Chiayiivirga sp. | reverse complement strand
GCCGCGCCAGTTCATCAGCTTCTGGCGGAAATACTCGAGCTGATAGCTGCTCATGTATTCCTCGCCGGACTTGGGCTTGTAGCCCCGGGGCAAGTCGACGCGTTCGGGCAGCGGATTGAGCTGCGGTTCGTTCTGGGACAGCGGGCGCGAGGGCTTGACGGCCTTGGCGGTGATGCCGGCATCGCGCGGCACCGGAGGTGCCTTGGCGGGTGCCGCGGTGGCGCGTGGTGCGGGTGTGGGGGTCATCGCATTCCCTGCGGGTTTCTTTGCGTCCTTGCGTCCCGGCAAGGGCTTGGTCGCAGCCGGCGTGGCCGCTTTGGTTGGCGCCTGCGTCGGCTTGGCAGCCGGCGTTACGATCTTGGCGATCGCACTCGCGATGCGCTTGACCGCGCCGGCAACGGGCTTCGCCGCCACCTTCGCCTTACTGACGACGGGCTTTGCCTTCGCGACGGGCTTTGCCTTGGCGACCGGCTTGGCCTTAGCGACAGACTTTGCCTTGGCGACTGGCTTGGCTTTAGTCGTCGCCGACTTGGCCTTGGGCACAGGTTTCTTGCCCTTCGCCGCAGGTTTCGATGGCTTGACAGGCTTCGCCGCCGGTTTGGCGCGCGCCGGAGTCTTGGCCTTGGCCGCCGCTTTGGCGGGCTTCTTGACCGGCTTCGCAGCCGGCTTTTTTGCTGGTTTGGTCTTGGCTGCCACGTTAACTGGCCTTGTTCCTTGAGCCTCAGAGGCCGCGTGTTATAGCCTGTTCGGATGACAGCGGCAACCTTGATTTTTTCGTCGCCGATGCGCTGCGCGCCCGTTTCGACATGAATTCGCCGCTGATCTGGCTGCTGCGCGGCTACAAGCGCTACCTCAGCCCGTTGCTCGGGCCGCGTTGCCGCTTCCATCCGTCTTGCTCGCAGTATGCGATGGAAGCGTTGCAACGGCACGGACATCTGCGCGGAATCTGGCTGGCCTTAAGGCGCCTCGGCCGCTGCCATCCGTTCTGCGAGGGCGGCTTTGATCCGGTACCGCAAACCTGGCCACCACCGCCCCGCTCCTCTTGTCCTCCCGAATAGCGACGACTGGCTTGTACGGAAGCCGACGCGCCGGCGGCATGCTCTATGCTTTGACTACCGAAAACGCCTGAATTCTCCGATGTCCGACTGGCTGATCCGCAACGCCCGAATGGCGAACGCCTCCGCATCGAGTCTGGCGCAGGCTTTGGCTCGGCCACCATTCGAGTTTGGTTCGAATTGCTGGAAGTACGCGCCTTGGGCCACTGCGCTTATCTTGGCGCTGCTTCTGATTGGAGCGGCGTCCGCCTCAGACCGCCGCACCGAACTGCCCGACCCCGTGACGCAGGGCGCCCTGGTGGTGGGCCAGACCGTAGCGGGCAACAGCGTCACGTTGGCGGGACGCAAGTTGCGCATCGATGCCGAAGGCCATTTCGTGTTCGGCGTAGGCCGCGACGAACGCGGCCCCTTGCGGGTCACCATCCGCTGGTTCGACGGCGCGACCGAAACCGTGAACCTGAAAGTAGTCGCACGCGACTGGCCGGTCGAACACGTGCAGGGCGTACCTCCGAAGACCGTCGATCCGCCGCCGGAAATCGCGGCGCGCATCGCGCGCGAGCAGGCCGCGGTCGCCGCTGCACGTGCGCGCGACGATGCCCGCAGCGACTTTGCGCAAGATTTCATCTGGCCGCTGACGGGACGTATCAGCGGCCGCTTCGGCAGCGCCCGCAGCTACAACGGCAAGCCCGGCGCGCCGCATTCGGGCACCGATGTTGCAGCCGCGAACGGCACCGCGTTGCGCGCGCCCGCGGCTGGCATCATCACTTTCGCCGAACCGGCGCTATATCTCACCGGCGGCACCGTGCTGCTCGATCATGGCCATGGAGTGACGTCCGCCTTCCTGCATCTGAGCCGCATCGATGTAAAGTTGAATCAACGCGTCGAACAAGGCGACACGCTCGGCGCCGTCGGCGCTACCGGCCGCGCCACGGGCCCGCACATGCACTGGGGCCTGAATTGGTTCGATGTGCGGCTGGACCCGCAACTTATCGCGCCGCCGATGCCATGAGTCCGGCGCGTGCGGTGGACTCTGTAGCCGATCTGCGGCCCAGCACGTTGCACCTGCCGCCAGGCGCATGGCTGACCGTGCTGGATTGTCTCTGCGCGCATTTCCCCGCGATCAAGCGCACGCAGTGGCTGGACCGGATGCAGCGTGGCCGCGTGCTCGATGAGCGGGGTCGCGCGCTTGATGCCTCGGTGCCGTATCGCGCCGGCCTGTGCATACGCTATTTCCGCGAGCTGACCGCGGAGTCTCCGATTCCGTTTGCCGAAACCATACTGCATGTCGACGCCGATCTCGTGGTCGCCGACAAGCCACATTTCCTGCCGGTAATGCCGGCGGGCGAATATCTGGAGCAGACCCTGCTGCGCCGTCTCGTGCGGCGTCTCGACAATCCGCATCTGGTGCCGCTGCATCGCATCGACCGCGCCACCGCGGGCCTGGTGATGTTTTCGGCCAATCCCGCCAGTCGCGCGCGCTACCAGGCCCTGTTCCGCGAACGACGCATCGAGAAACGTTATGAGGCGCTCGCACCGCCGCTCTCCCAGCTGGAATTTCCGCTGGAGCGCCACACGCGCCTGGTGCCGGCCGAACCCTTTTTCCGCATGCGCGAAATTGCGGGCGAATCCAACAGCCACACGCGCATCGAGGTGCTGGAACGTGCCGGCACGGTGTGGCGTTACTTGTTGACCCCGATCACCGGCAAGAAACACCAGTTGCGCGTGCACCTGTCCGCTCTTGGCGCGCCGATCCTCAACGACGCTTTCTACCCCGAGTTGATCGAGAACGCCGGACATGATTTCACGCGGCCACTGCAATTGCTGGCGAAGCAATTGAGCTTCGTCGATCCGCTCAGCGGCGAGCGACGTACCTTCGAGAGTGCGCGTCGACTCCGAGCCGATGTCAGCCCGGCGGCCACGTTAATGAGCGACCCGCCAGCAAGTGCAAATGCAGGTGATAAACGCTTTGCCCGCCATCGACATTGCAGTTGAACACCGTGCGATAGCCGGCCTCGGCGAAGCCTTCTTTTTTGGCGTAATTCGCCGCGGCCAGCAGCAGACGGCCGACGAGTTCCGTGTGTTCCGGCGTCAGATCGTTGAGCGTGGCGATCGGCGTCTTCGGGATGAAGAGCACATGTACCGGCGCCTGTGGGTTGATGTCGCGGAAGGCGAGCAGGTGCTCGTCCTCGTACACGATGTCGGCGGGAATCTCGCGCCGGATGATCTTGCCGAACAGGGTGTCGCCCATGGCCTGATTCCTTGGATATTGAACTACGACGTCACTTCGTGCCGCGCGCCGAACGCGTGTGCCAGCGTGCCGCGATCGATGTACTCCAGCTCCCCGCCGAGCGGGACGCCATGGGCGAGCCGGCTCGGCCGCACGCCGTGCTGGCGTGCGAGTTGTGCCACGTAGTGTGCGGTGGCCTCGCCTTCGACCGTCGGGTTGGTGGCGATGATGAGCTCACGCACCTCGTGCTCAGCCAGACGTGCGGCAAGCAGGTCGAGACCGAGCTCGCGCGGTCCCAATCCATCCAGCGGCGACAAGCGGCCCAACAGCACGAAATAGTGGCCGCGATAGCCCGTGGCCTGCTCGATCGCGACCTGGTCCGCCGGTGCTTCCACCACGCACAACAGCTGCGCGTCGCGCGAGGCGTTGCGGCATAGCGCGCACATCGGTTCCTCGCTGAAGTTGCGGCAGCGCGAGCAGTTTCCGATGCGTTGCATCGCATCTGTCAGCTTGGTCGCCAGTCGGCGTCCGCCATCGCGATTGCGTTCCAGCAGGTGATGCGCCATGCGCTGCGCGGTCTTGTTCCCGACACCGGGCAGCACGCGCAACGCTTCAATCAACTCTTCCAACAGTGGCGACGCGCTCACGGGCTCAGAACTTTCCCGGCAATTTCATGCCGGGCGGCAGGGGCATGCCGGCCGTGGCCTGCGACATGCGCTTCTGGGTTTCCTCGTTGGCCTTGTTGACCGCGTCGTTGAACGCCGCCGCGATCAGGTCTTCGGCCATTTCGATGTCGTCGGCAAGCAGTTTCGGATCGAGGCGCACGCGTCGCACCTCCATGCGCGCGCTCATTGTCACCTGCACCATGCCACCGCCGGACTGGCCGGCGACTTCGACTTGCGCGAGTTCGTCCTGGGCGCGCTGCAGGTTCTCCTGCATCTTCTGCGCCTGTTGCATGAGATTTCCGATCGGTCCGCGCATGGATTGTTCCTCGATGTAGTTTGATTCGGTTGAAAAGGCGCGATCGCGACGACGCGTTTCACTCGTCCATCGGTCGGATCGAATCCGTCTGCACGCGGGCGCCGTACTGACCGACCAGGCGCTGCACCGCCGGGTCGCCCAGAAACGCAGTTTCCGCTTCGTTCTGTCGCTGGCTACGCTCGCGCCGGGCGCGGTCGTGCAGGGTTTCGCCGCCCTCGTCGCGGCGCGCGACGAAGTCGATCCGCACCGGGCTGCCGATGGCGGACCCGATCGCACCGGCCAGTTGCCGCACCAGCGAATCGGTGCGGAAATGTTCCAGGGTCTCGGGCAGTGCGAGCTTCAACGCGCCGCCGCTGTGCGCCACGAAGGTCGCGTTCGCCGCGAGTTCGCGCATCGGGCCACGCAGCCCGAGTTGCGCCAGCAAATTGAGCCAGTCGTTGTTGTCGTCCAGCCGCGCTACAGGCGCAGGCTCCGGCTCAGGCGCGAGACTCGGCGAGGGCGCTGCGGCGGCCGCGATTTCCGCGGGCGGCGCAGACGCAGCGGGTTGTGGCTTGGGCGCAGCAGCCGAGGCTGTGTACGTGCTTGCAACGGGCGTCACCGCGGGCTCGGCAATACGCCGTGCAACCGCCGGGCTCGCACCGCGAACGTCGCCCGGTTGCAGCGCCGGCCGGAATGCCAGCATACGCAGCAGCGTCATCTCGAAGCCGACGCGCACACTCGGCGCCAGCGCCAGGTCGCGGCGTCCGTTCACCGCCATCTGGTACCACAACTGGATCAGATCAGGCGCCACCGCGCCCGCGTGCGAGGCCAGATCGATGCGGTCGTCGCCGATCTCGAAGCCCGGCACCAGTTGCAGCAGCTGGATGCGATGCAGGGCATGCGCGAGTTCGTCCAGCACCGAAGAAAAGTCCGGTGCGAAAGCGGCGATCCGCTCCGCCACGTCCATCAAGTCGCGTCCGTCGCCACGCGCCAATGCCTGCAATACGGCACCGATCTGTGCGTGATCGACCGTGCCAAGCATGGTGCGCACGTCGGCCTCGCCCAGCGCGCCGCCGCAAAAGGCCAGGGCCTGATCCAGCAAGGACAAGCCATCGCGCAGGCTGCCATCGGCACCGCGCGCGAGCAGGACGACCGTTTCCGGATCGAATTCCACGCCTTCGGCAGTAAGGATGATGCGCATCTGCGCGGCGATCTGATCTTCGGTCAGGCGCTTGAGATTGAATTGCAGGCAGCGCGACAACACCGTCATCGGCAGCTTCTGCGGATCGGTGGTAGCGAGCAGGAATTTCACATGTTCCGGCGGCTCCTCCAGTGTCTTGAGCAACGCGTTGAAGGCGTTTTTCGACAGCATGTGCACCTCGTCGATGAGGTACACCTTGTAGCGGCCACGCGTGGGCAGGTATTGCGCGTTCTCGATCACATCGCGCACGTCGTCGACGCCGGTATTGCTGGCGGCGTCGATTTCGAGCAGATCGACGAAGCGCCCGGCATCGACGGCCTCGCACACGGCGCACACGCCACAAGGCTCGGCGCCGACGCCGCGCTCGCAATTCAGACTCTTTGCGAAGATGCGCGCAATCGTGGTCTTGCCCACGCCGCGGGTGCCGGTAAACAGGAAAGCGTGATGCACGCGGCCAGAATCGAGCGCATTCGACAACGCACGCACGACATGTTCCTGCCCGACCAGTTCGGCGAAGCGCTTCGGGCGCCACTTACGAGCGAGAACGAGGTAAGACATCGAGGGCCTTTCTTGAAAGCGTCCGGCCAGGAAGGCCAGGCGATCGCGGAGGAATCCGCCTCGGTGCCATTGTGCCAACCGCCCTGCCCCCGGCCAAGCGCTGAACGCGTCCGGCTTGTCCAGCATTCGGACACCGGCTATTATTCGCGGTCTTCTGCGGGCAGGGCCTGCCGTCGGAGCGTGAGTGCGACAGTCCAATATCCGGAGAGGTGTCCGAGCGGTTGAAGGAGCACGCCTGGAAAGTGTGTAAGCGGCTAAACCCCGCTTCGCGGGTTCGAATCCCGCTCTCTCCGCCATACAAACCGCGCATCGTTGTGCGGGCTTTCCAAATATGGTGGCCCCCGTTGGTCCCCTCGCGACGATAGGTCGAAAACCCCGCCAGATCCGGAAGGAAGCAACGGTATCGACTGATTCGGGTGCCGAGGTCAGGCTGGCGGGGGCTGCCGCCTAGGGGTGAATCCAGCCGGAGTCGCCGTCGAGGTAATGCTCGCGTTTCCAGATCGGGACGCGGCTTTTCACTTCGTCGATCACGTAGCGGCACGCGGCGAACGCGGCGTCGCGGTGCGCGGCGCTGACGCCGACCCAGACTGCGACGTCACCCAGTTCCAACGTGCCCACGCGGTGTTCGCAACGCAGGTCGACGACGTCAAAGCGAGCACAGGCCTCTTCCAGGATGCGTTCGCCCTCACGCGCAGCCAGGCTCTCGTAGGCCTGGTAGTCTAGCCGCCGCACCGCGCGGCCGGCGTGCTGTTCCCGCACCCAACCTTCGAAACAGACGAATCCTCCGGCCGCATGCGCCTGCAACTCGCAGCGCAGAGCCGTGCCGTCGATCGGATCGGCATGCAGGCGAAAGCGCTTCATCCGCCCGACACGGGCGGCAGGAATGCGACTTCCGCGCCCTCGCGCAGCGGTG
>JBKJTK010000509.1:0-2754 GCA_046590875.1 Chiayiivirga sp. | reverse complement strand
CGTCGCGTTGATCCGCGCGCTGGCCGCGATTGGCGCGCTGAAGGGCGCCAACGAAGACCAGAACCACGGCATCGTGATCGCCAAGCGCGCGATGGAAGCCCCGCTGCGCGAGATCGTCGCCAACTGCGGTGAAGAGCCCAGCGTGGTGTTGAACGCCGTGGCCGCTGGCAAGGGCAACTACGGCTACAACGCCCAGACCGGCGAGTACGGCGACATGGTCGCGTTCGGCATCCTGGACCCGACCAAGGTCACCCGCACCGCGCTGCAGAACGCCGCGTCCATTGCGGGCCTCATGATCACCACCGAAGCGATGGTGGCCGAGGCTCCGAAGAAAGATGCCGGCGGCGACCACGGTGGTCACGGCGGTGGCGGCATGGGCGGCATGGGTGGTATGGATTTCTGATCCAGCGTCAACCAAGCGTCATTCGCAATACGAAAAGGCCCGCGCAAGCGGGCCTTTTCTTTTCCGACTTCCGCGGGTGACGAAAGCTCGTCGTGATCAGAGGCGCGCGGCGTCCAGCAGCTTGATCAACTTCGTCTTTCTCGCGTGCTCGGCGCGGACGTGCGCCACCACCGGTTTCCAGTCCGCTTCGGGCAAGCAGCGCGCGACGTGCTGCAGCGTGCGTACCAGCGCCACATATCGCGAGGGGTCCACGTGCTGCAATTGCAGTCGTGCAATTCTCAAATGGAATGCCCCGGCCACGAGCGGCGTGTCGCGCTCGATGCGGTGGGCCAGGGTGGCCAGAACGTCCGGCTGGATCTTGCACTCGCGTGCGAGCGCGACGGCGGCGTCGAGATCGCCATCGTGTTCGAGCAGGACCACGCGATGGCTTGATTCGTCCCGTTCGCGCGCCGCGATTTCCGCGAGCGCGCGTTCGCGCCACGACGACCACTGCGCCGCGGCCATCCGCTTGAGCCGATCCCAGTTCCCCGTATCCGGACGCAGGTAGAACGCTTGCCACGACTGCTCGATCGCGTCGTCCTCCAGGCCCGCAGACGACAGGCACTCCGCCAGGGCCGTGCGCAGCCCCTGATCCTTTGGGAACTGTTTTACCGACAGCTCGGCCCAGGCCAGTGCTTCGCGCGCGCGGCCGAACTCGTTCAACGATTCGAGCACGCGCAGATAGTCGGGCGGTCGTGACAGGTGACGACGCAACACGCGCTGGAGGAACTCGAATTCGCCACTGGCGCGCGCGAAGTCCTCGGCGCGTCGCTCGATTCCGAACGCTTCGCCCCAGCGCGCCTCATCCGATGGACTGGCCGGCAACGTTGCAAAATCCGCAGCAATCCGCCGGCCGTAGTCGGCCTGTCCGTCGACGCCCAGTGCGTTCCAATAGGCGTGCAGGGGAAACAAGCCCCAGTCGTCCTTGTGCTGGAGTGCCAGCAGCGACTTGGCCAACGCCTTGCCCGGCGGCGAGGCGGCGCAAGCGCGCGCGTGCAAAGCGGCGATCGCATGCAGCTGCTCGCCGATGCTGCCGCCCGAGTCGTCGCTGCGTCCGTAAATCTTCAGCAGCCGCCCGATGGTGTACTCGCACAGCCCGCGTCCGGCGCTGGCATCGCGCGTGATGGCGTCCTCCAGTTGCGCCACCACGGTACCGAGCCGGCGTGCATAGGCATTGCTGCGGCGGTAGTCGAGGAAACCGCCGGGGTCGAGCATCTTGCCGAGCGCCGATTTCAGTTCCACCGGATCGTCCGCGGCGCGGTAGAGGTGAAGGCGTTTCGCGATTGTCGAATCCTCGTCGGCCAGTGCGAGCAGCCAGGCGGCGAGCCGTTCGGACGACTGCGCGCGCAGAAACCCGCCGAGATCACCGCTACGCTTCGTCGCGCGCAACGGCGGCTTCGCATCCTCATCCTCATCGCTTTGCGATTCCGCGCGCGCAGTCAGCACCGCGGCTACCAGATGCTTGCAGAACGCGCCGCCATCGGCCGCCGGACAGGCGCAATCCCAATCCCAGCCGTCGTCATCGCGCTGCATCCACAGGGCATAGGTTTCACTGCCTTCCGCCTCGCCTGCGAATCCGTCATCTTCGCGCTCGGACAGCGCGATGCGGCCTTCGGCACAGTAGCTTCGCCCGCGAGCAAAGGCCGCCTTGCCGGCCAGCTCCAGTAATTCATCGTCGCTCAGCATTCTCATCAGCCCACGTTGACCGGCACCAGCGTCATCGTATCGTTGCCGAAGATGTCGACCACCTTCACTGCCACGGTGTAGCGACCGCCGCGTTGATAGGTGTGCTCGGCGGTGACGAGTTCGAGGTCGCGGCTCTTGCGGGTGCGGAAGCTCTGCCATTCGTTCTCGAAGATGTAGCCGCCGGTGCGGCGCTCCTCGAATTCCAGCGGCATCTCGGTTTGGCCGTGTTCGAAGCCGGGCAGCACACCGTCGATGCCGGCGTTGACGGGGACGCGGATGATCTCCGGGCGGCTCATGTAGTCGAAATCCACCGCCCAGTAGTCGACCCAGTCGGTCCAGTGTCGGGTCAGCACCTCGCGCTTGACGGTGCCGGTCTTGCTCTTGCTGAGCTTGAGCAACTGGCCCTGTTCGCAGATGACTTCGCTCTTGCCTTCCTTTAGCGCCGCGAGCGCGGCATCGGCCGCGCCCTGGGTGTAGTAGACCGAGAAATCGGTGAGCTCGATCCGCAGCGCGCGCGACAAGCTGACGCTGCAGATCGAACTAACGGACTTCTCGGTCTACTACACCCAGGGCGCGGCCGATGCCGCGCTCGCGGCGCTAAAGGAAGGCAAGAGCGAAGTCATCTG
>JBKJTK010000436.1:0-16506 GCA_046590875.1 Chiayiivirga sp. | reverse complement strand
GGGCTATGCTCGCGGCTCTCGCGCAAGCCGGCGGCCTTGAACTTCGCGCCGTAACGTCGGTCATTCCCTCGTCCCTGCTTTCCACGCTCTCTTTCCCGACGGACCGCGCGACGCATGATCGAACTGCAAGGCATGGAACGCCGCTACGTCATGAGCGGACAAACGGTTCAAGCGCTTGCGGGTATCGACATCGCGATCGGGCGCGGCGAATTCGTCGCGGTCACCGGTGCCTCCGGCTCCGGCAAGTCGACGCTGTTGAACGTGCTGGGCTGCCTCGACAAACCCGACGCCGGTTGTTATCGACTCGACGGCACCAACGTGGCCGAACTCGACGACGAAGCCACCAGTGAAGTGCGCAATCGCCGCATCGGCTTCGTGTTCCAGAGTTTTCACCTGTTGCCACGCCTGAGCGTGCTGGAGAACGTGTTGTTGCCGATGCGCTATGCACGCACTCCCGATCCGGCGGCGGTGACACGCGCCGAGACCTTGCTGCGCCGTGTGGGTCTCGGAGATCGCATGAGCCACCGCCCGAATGAACTGTCCGGCGGCCAGATGCAACGCGCCGCGATCGCGCGCGCGTTGTTGATGCAACCCGCGCTGCTGCTCGCCGACGAACCCACCGGCAACCTGGACTCGAAGAGCGCCGCCGACGTATTGGGCTTGATCGACGAAGTGCATGCGAGCGGGCAGACCGTGGTGCTGGTGACGCACGATCATGATGTCGCTGCGCACGCATCGCGGCAACTCCGTTTGCGCGACGGCCGGGTGGAACATGATTCGGCGCACTGACGCCGCGCTCGCGGCGTTGCTGTTGCTGGCGACCCAGCCGCTTGCGGCCAGTGCCAACGTGTTGATTAGCGGCGAGGTGCGGGCCGAGAATGCCGAAGCGATTTTCGTACCGCCTTCGGACGCCTCGCCCGTGGTGCTGCGTTTCTACGTCCCCGACGGCACCCAGGTCAAACCCGGCGACGTGCTGGTGCGGATTGATCCGGGCGCGTCGGTGGGCCAGATTCGTTCGCTCGAAGCGCAGATCGAACAGGCGCACGCGCGTGCCGCGAAGGAACTGGCCGAGTTGCAGGTGAGGGCGATCGACGCCGAGCGCGCGAGGGTCGATGCCGATGCAGCGCTGAAGAAGGCACGCGTCGATGCGGCGATCCCGCGCGCGCATCTGTCGGGACTCGACTTCGATCGATATCACGGCGAACGGGAACGCGCGCAACGCGAGTTCGCGCTAAAGCAGATCGAGCAGATCGCGGCTGAGGACGCGGTGCAGCGCCGACGCGGCGACGGCGAACTCGAAGTGCGGAAACTCGAAGCCGACCGCGCTTACCACCAGGCCCAGGTCGCCAACGCCGAGCAGCGCGCCGAGACCGCGGGCACCGTGATCCACGGTTTCGACAATTGGCGCGGCGGGCGTTATGACGAAGGCAGTTCCGCCCACACCGGCACGCGCATCGGCGAAGTGGTCGCCAACGGCGGCATGCGGGTACGCGCCTACGTGCTGGAGCCCGACCGCAACGGCCTGCATGTCGATCAAGTGGTGCGGCTGAGTTTCGATGCCTTGCCGCAGTCCACCGCCGTGGGCCGCATCGATCGCATCGCCGGCGCCCCCGAACCCAAGGCCGAATGGGGCGAGGGCCGCTACTTCAGCATCGATATCGAGCTGGCGGATGAGGTGAGCCTTCCGCTCAAGCCCGGCATGAGCGTGCGTATCGCGATCGAGTCTCCTGCTGTGGCGGAGGCCGCGCCATGACGCGTTGGCTCGCGCTTTTGCTGAGTTTCGCCGCTACGGCGCAGGCTGCGCCACTGACGCTGGACGGCGAAGTGAAGGCGCGCGACAGCGCCGCGATCATGCCCCCAGCGATCGACAATCTCTGGCAGCTAAATATCACCCAACTGACACCCGACGGTGCGGCGGTGAAAAAAGGCGACATCGTCGTGGCCTTCGATGGCGGCGAGACCCAGAAGAACCTGCTGGAAAAGCAAAGCGCGCGCAAGGAAAAGCAAACTCAGATGGAGAAGCTACGACTGGACCTGGCCGAGCGCGCCAAGACCGAAGGCCTTGCCACCGAGGAAGCGCGCGCCAAACTGGAAAAGGCGCAGCGCAAAGCGACGCAACCGGTTGACCTGCTTCGCCGAGTGGATTACCAGAAGCTGGTGATCGAACGCGAACAGGCGCAAACGCAGATGCAGTTGGCGCAACGCCGCGAAGTGCTCGCGGCCGAACAGCGCAAACAGGAACTGCGCCTGCTGGGCGCGGAGCTCGGCCAGCTCGACGCCGATCTGGCGCAGCTCACCGAAGCCATCGCCGCGCTCAACGTCACCGCGCCGCGCGACGGCGTGATGCTGCACAAGAGCAACTGGCAGGGAGAGAAATTCGATGTCGGCTCGCAGGTCTGGCGCGGCCAGGCCGTCGCGGAAATCCCGGACCTCGCGACGCTGGAGGTGATCGCGCAACTGCCCGAACGCGACCTCATCCGGCTCGCGCCCGGCGCGCATGCGCGCGTCAGCGTCGAGGGCGGGGCGGGCCGCACCCTGACTGCGACAGTGGAAGAAATCGGCCGTGTGGTGCGGAGCAAGTCGCGGGTGCAACCGGTGCCGGTGCTGGATGTGCGATTGATGCTTGCGGGGGAGTTGGCGGGGTTGAAACCCGGGCAACCGGTGCGGGTTGAGATACTGGATGCGGTGGAGGGGACTGCGCCGTGAGTACGATGACGGCGAACGCGCCGGACTCGTCATTCCAGCGCAAGCTGGAATCCAATTTGATCGCGCTTCGCGTTGACGTGGCAGTGACGCCGCCCGGTTTCGTCCGCCTACGGCGTCCGAGTCACTTTCTCTTGAATGGCCAAGAGAAAGTAACCAAAGAGAAGGCCACCCGGGTGGCGCGCCCTCCGCTTCGCTGCGGGTGCGCGTCGGACTGCCGGGGTTTGTCGACGGCACGTCCATGTACCGACGACAAACTCGCGCCCATCCATGGGCGCGCCCCTACGGGCTTATCCGCCAGCCCGCCGCCGCGCCACACGGGACCCGAGATCAAGTGCAGAGCAACATCCGCGCGAGGCGAGGCTTCTGCGTCTGCTGTTGCTTCTGCGCGCTGGAGCGCGCGCTTTTTCGTGGGGCCCCTGAGACGCGGTGAGGCGGGGACGATAGGCCCGCAGGGGCGCGCACAGGAAGTGCGCGCGTTTGTCGTCAGTACATGGATGTACTGTCGACAAACCCCGGCCCCGACTCACGCACCCTTTGGACAGGGATGTCCAAAGGGCGCGGCTCCGGGGTGGCCTTCTCTTTGGTTACTTTCTCTTGGTCATTCAAGAGAAAGTGACTCGGGCGCCAGGAGGCGCACGAAACACGCCATGGATGGCGCTCGCGTCACCGCATGGAAGGAAAAGCCAAGATCAAAATGGATTCCCGCTTTCGCGGGAATGACGAATAACCGAGTTCACGCGTGATTGCCAAAACACACCCATCGCTGCTTGCCGCCGCATTGCTGAGCATCCTGCTCATCGGCTGCACCAGCACGCCCCCGGACGACGCCCCCGTCGAGCGCCTCGCCCTGGCCCCGATCGAACTCGTGCTCGAAGCCGACGGCCAGCTCAAATCAGTGAAGGCCACGCCGCTGCTGGTGCCGGGCGCGCAGTGGGCGCAGCGCCAGGTCGTGTGGATGAAAGCCGACGGCAGTCGGGTCGAAGCCGGTGAAGTGGTGGCGCGGTTTTCCGCCGCACAGGGCGAGTTGGAGCTGGCCAAGGCGTTGCTGGATCTGCAACGCAACGCCTTGTCACGCGCGGCCAAAAACGCCGAGCTCGGGACCCTGCAAGGGCGGGTCGATGTCGATCTGGCCCAGGTCGGGACCGATCTTGCGATCGCGCAGCGTTACGCCGGTGCGCAGCTCGACATGTTCGCGCGCAACCAGATTCTGGATGCGATCCAGGACCAACGGTTTCTGGGCGAGAAGCGCGGCGTGCTGAACTGGAAGCGCGATCAATCCGGCTCACGCGGCGAGGCCGAACTGGCGGTACTGGATTCGCAGCGTGCGACCTTCGATTTGAACGCGGACCGACGGCGCGGGGATCTGGCTGCGCTGGAGTTGCTTGCACCCAATGCCGGCGTGCTGGTGTTGACCGCGGACTGGAGCGGCGACAAGCCCAAGATCGGTTCCGGGGTGTGGGCCGGCAACGAGTTTGCCTCCTTGCCCGACACCGCCACGCTGGAGGTCGAGCTGGTCTTGCCGCAGCTGGAGGCGCAAGGCGCGATCGTCGGGGCCGAGGTCGAGCTCTATCCGGTCGGACGGCCGGCGCAGGCGGTGAAATCCACGCTCTCGTGGGTGGCGGGCGCGGCCGCGGTGCGCAACCGCCAGAGCCCGGTCAAGTATGTGTCGATGAAGGCGGCGGTGCCGGCGGCGAGCGCGCTTCAGCACGCCTGGGTGCCGGGGCAGGCCTTCAGCGCCCGCATCTACGTGCGGCGCGCCGCAAGCGGCCTGAGCGTTCCGAACGTGGCGGTGGTGTCGGACGCGGGCAAGACCTACGTCAATGTTCGCGCCGGGCAGGACAGCGAGAGAAGGGAAATCAAGCTCGGCGCGCGCGGCCCGGCGCGCTCGGAAGTGCTCGACGGGATCAAGCCCGGCGAAGTGGTGCTGCTGACGCCGAGCGTCGTGCGCGAGGCCGGCGCATGACGCGGGCGCTCGCCCGACCCTGGCGCGAGGCGCTGCAGGAACTGGCACGGCGCAAGTTGCGCACCGGACTGACCTTGCTCGGTATGATCTTCGGCGTAGGCGCGATCGTGGCGATGCAGGCCGTGGGCGAGGGCAGCAAGCGCGAGGCGCTGCGGCTGGTGCAGGGGCTGGGGCTCAACAATCTGATCGTGGAGGCCAAGACCGCCGACGCCGAAACGCTCAAGGAACAGCGCGAACGCAGTCTGGGTCTGACCGTCGGCGATGCACTCGCCGCACTCGCGGTGACGCCGGGGGCGCAACAATTGGCGGCGGAGAAGCAGCTCAAGACGCACGCGGTCTACAGCGACGCTGGCGGCAGCGACGCGCAGGCCAGCGGCGTCACCCCGGGTTATTTCGAACTGGCCTCACTGGCTGTCGCGCAGGGCCGCGCGCTGAGTGAAGACGACGAAGCTGGGTTGGCGGCGGTCGCGGTGCTCGGACATCAGGCCGCGCGAAATCTGTTTCCGAAGGGCGACGCCGTCGGCCAAAGTGTCAAGGTCAATCACGTCTGGCTGCAAGTCGTCGGCGTGCTGGCCGATCGCGATCTCAGCGCGGACCAGTTCGAGGGCGTGCAGCTCGGCATCGAGAGCAACCGCGTGTTCTTGCCGCTGGCGAGCGCGCACGCCCGCTTTCGCTTCCAGCCGCTGGAAGACGAGATCGATCGCTTCTCGCTGCGTCTAGCCGAAGCCGAACAGGTTGCGCCCGGTGCCAAGGTCACGGCGGCGGTGCTGGAGCAGCGCCACACCGGCGTCGACGACTACAGACTGGTGGTGCCGGCGCAGTTGTTCCGGCAGCACCAGCAGACCCAGCGCATCTTCCGCATCGTGATGGCGGCCATTGCTGCGGTCAGCCTGCTCGTGGGCGGCATCGGCATCATGAACATCATGCTGGCGAACGTACTCGAACGGAAACGCGAGATCGGCTTGCTGCGCGCGCTGGGCGCACGGCGCGGTGACATCGTGGCGCAGTTCCTGCGCGAGGCGAGCGTCATCTGCGGCCTGGGGGCCTTGTTCGGTCTTGTGTTCGGCGCCGTGCTGGCTTACCTGATCGCCGCGCTCGCGGGCTGGCAGGTGGCTTGGGCACCGATCCCGATCCTGCTTGCCACCGTCACCTGCGCGGCGGTCGGACTCGCGTTCGGGGTGTATCCGGCAAAACAGGCGGCGGCGCTGGATCCGATTGCAGCGCTGCGCACGGAGTAGGCGACGACGCGCATAGCCGGTGCACGCCAGGGCAAGCGATAATTGCGGTCGCGGGCCAGTGGCTTCAGCCCAGCTTCACTCCCTACCCCCCAACGTAACGGGCCGATCCGGCCCACAGGCAACGCCTCATCACCCAGGTTCCTCCATCAACTCGCGTCGACCCCGCGACTGCCGCGATCCGCTTTACGCGCGTGACGTTAGCGCGCGGGACTCGCGTGATCGTGCGCGACGCCAGCTTTGAACTGTTGCCAGGCAAGGTGACCGCAGTGCTGGGTCCGAGCGGCGCCGGCAAGTCGACCCTGCTCTACGCGATCACCGGCGACCTCGCGCCGAGTTCGGGTTCGTTGCAGGTGCTGGGCGAAGCCATGCCACGACCCAGCGTGCGCGAACTGTTCGCGCTGCGGCGGCGCATGGGCGTGCTGTTGCAGGGTAACGGCCTGCTGACCGATTTGACGGTGTTCGAGAACGTCGCGTTGCCCGCGCGCGTCCACACCCCCTTGCCCGAGCCCGTGTTGCGCGAGTTGGTGACGATGAAACTCAACGCGGTCGGGCTGGGCGAAGCCGGTGCGCTGATGCCGCAGGAACTCTCCGGCGGCATGGCGCGTCGCGTGGCGCTGGCACGTGCTTTGGTGCTGGACCCGCCCCTGATGTTGTACGACGAGCCGCTGACCGGGCTCGATCCGATTGCGGTGGGCGTGATCCTCGACCTGATCCGACGCCTCAACGACAGCCTCGGTCTGACCAGCCTGATCATCACCCACCACGTGCGCGAAACGCTGGAATATGCCGATCGTGCGTTGGTGGTCGCGAACCACGGCATCGCGTTCGATGGCACGCCCGAGGAGTTGACCCGCACGACGGACCCGCTGCTGCGGCAATTTCTCGACGGGCAACCGGACGGGCCGATTGCGTTTGACTACAAACGCGAGCGCAAGGGAGGCAGCCATGGTTGAGGCGATCGCCAGCCTGGGCCGCATCGGCATGTTCCTGTTGCGCATCCTGCTGTCGTTGCGACTGCAGCACGGCCAACTCGCCGATATTGGACGGCAGATCTACAGCATTGGCGCACGCAGCCTGCCGATCATTGCCGTCGGCGGCCTGTTCGTGGGACTGGTGATTACCTTGCAGGGTTACCGCGCGCTGGAGACGATTGGCGCAGGCTCAGCGCTCGGCACCGCACTGGGCATTCCGCTCTATCGCGAGCTCGGGCCGGTGCTGGCGGCGATCCTGTTTTGCGGCCGCGCCGGCTCCTCGATTGCGGCCGAGCTGGGTTTGATGCGCGCCACCGACCAGATCACAGCGCTGTCGATGATGGCGATCGATCCGGTTGCGAAAGTCGTCGCGCCGCGATTTGTCGCGGGTGTCGTCAGTGTGCCGCTGCTGACCGCGGTTTTCTGTGCTTTCGCGATCCTGGGTGGCTATTTGCAGGCGGTCTGGGTGCTGGGCATCGACAGCGGTTTCTTCTGGGGTTCGTTGCGTAATTCCGTTGATCTCGTGGAAGACCTCGGCCAGTGCTTCACCAAGGCCACGTTCTTCGGTGTCGCCTGCACTCTCATTGCGACGCACGTCGGCTTCCACGCCGAACCCACGATCGAGGGCACCTCGGTCGCGACCACGCGCGCGGTGGTGCACGGTTCATTGCTGGTGCTGTTTCTCGATTTCATACTCACCGCCACGCTGTACTGAGCGCCCTGGACGACCGCCATGAACTTCAAACTCGAACTCACCGTCGGCGCCTTCATCCTGATGGGCTTCGCCTGCGTGCTGGTATTGGCCTTCGCCTCAACCAATTCGGCGGGTCGCCTCGGCGGGGACACTTACGTGCTGACCGCACGTTTCTCCAACACGGGGGAACTGAAGCCACGCGCGCCGGTGAAGATCTCCGGAGTCAAGATCGGCGAAGTGGCCGCGATCACGCTCGATCCGCAGACATTCGAGGCGCTGGTCAGCCTGCGTTTGAGTGCGATGACGGATATTCCCGCCGACACCTCGGCGGCGATCTACACCAGCGGGCTGCTGGGCGAGCGCTATATCGGGCTCGCACCGGGAGGCGATCCGGAGTCCTTGCATGATGGCGACGAGATAATGCTGACGCAGTCCGCCGTGGTCTTGGAGCAGTTGATCGGGAAGTTCATGTTTGGCGGTGCCGAGGGCAAGGACGGGAACTCGACGCCCGATGAAGGTCACAAAGCGCCTGATGCCAACGACACTGACGCCGCCGACAAATCCGGCGACGAAACGATTCCACAAAACAACAATTAGCAACACGGCACCCTTGACGGAGTAACTGATGAACATTCGATCCCTTTTCAACGCCGCCCTGCTGGGCCTTGCACTCGCTGGAACGGCGCTGGCTGCAACTCCGGGCGAGATCGTGAAAACACGCACCACGGCCGTGCTCGGCACCCTGGTGGAGCAGCGCGCCGCGTTCCAGGCTGATCCTGGCAAGCTCAATGTCTTCGTGAAGTCCGAACTCGATGCGGTGATGGATCGCGAGTACTCGGCCCGCCTGGTGCTGGCGCGTCACGCCCGCAGCGCCAAGCCCGAACAGATCAGCGCCTTCGCCGATGCGCTCACCGACAATCTGCTGCGCCGCTACGGAACCGCGATGCTCGACTTCGATCCGGATGTCGACGTGCGGGTGAAATCCGAAACGCCCCTGCAGAACGGCAAGCTGGTGCGCGTGGCGAGCGAGGTGGTGCGCAGGGGCGGTGCGCCGGTGACGGTGGACTATCTGTTCCGTCCGGCCGGCAAGGATGACTGGAAGTTGTTCGACGTGATCGTCGAGGGCGTGTCTTACGTGCAGACCTACCGCACCCAGTTCGACGAGCAACTGCGCAGTCAGACGCTGGAGCAGGTCACCGCCAAGCTCAAGGCGGGCGAGATTCGTGCCGGCGGTTGAGGGCAGGACGCCCGAATGTCGCGCAGGCCTGGAGCCGGGAGCGACTGAGCTCAGGTCGCCCCCGACAGATCCCAATGGCGTGCTGCGGTTGCCAGCGCGGGTGGATGCCACCGTCGCAGCCGCGCTGTATCGCGACTGGGCGCCGCGCGCGGCGACTCTGGCTGCGATTGACTTCGCCCAGGTGACCGCCATCGACAGCGCTGGCGTGGCCTTGGTTCGCGCCTTGGCTGCGCAGGCTCAGCGTGCGGGCGCGTTGTCTCCGCGGCTGGAATCGCTGCCGGCGCGATACACCGAGCTGTGCCTTGCCCACCGCCTTGAGGCCGAGGGACACTAGCAGCATGCATCAGCGCGGTTTTATCCCCGGCCTCCTGTTCCTGGCACTCGCGCTCGGCGGTTGTGCCACGACGAGTGGCGAAACGCGTGCCGACAACGCGCCCGTTGAAGCCGCCGCAACGCCGCCGTCGCCGGCGCAACTCGATCCCTGGCAGCCGTTCAACCGCAAGATGCATGCGGTCAACAGCCTGCTCGACAAGGTGATCCTGCGGCCGGTGGCGCGCGTGTACGCAAACGTGACGCCAAAGGTCATGCGCAAGGGCGTCTCGAATTTCTTCGGCAACCTGCAGCAGCCGGTCACCACGATCAATCTTGCCTTGCAGGGCCGGCCGAAAGCCGCGGTCGAATCGGTTGGCCGATTCGCGCTGAATATTACGGTGGGACTGGCCGGACTCTTTGATCCCGCCACGCAGGTCGGCCTGCCCTACCACGATAAGGATTTCGGTCAGACTTTCGCGCGTTGGGGCTGGCACACATCACGCTATCTGGTGCTGCCGATCTTCGGGCCCGGCACCGTGCGCGACACGGTCGGCAAAGGCGCCGGCACCACGGTTAGTCCGATCAGCTGGTTGGCCGAACAGGGAGGCCCCGAGATCAGCATCCTCTACGGCATCGACGCGCGCGCCAGCGTGCTGGCGGCCGATGCTTTCCTCGTTGATGCCGAAGACGAGTACCTGCTGGTGCGTGATGCCTACCTGCAGCGTCGTCACTGCCAGCTGGTCGACTGCACCGACCAGGTGCCGGATTACCTCTTGCCCGACTACGACTTCGAAGTGCCCGACTTCGAGAGCCTGCGACGCTGAGCGATCTCGCCACGATCGCCTGCCCTGAAGATCACCGTTGTTCGCCCTCAGGTACCGAAGGGCTTCGCGTAGACGCGAGACTGGAGTTTGCGATGAACACCCCCGAACCCGAACCCTCCGTCAGCCGCGAAGCGGCCGAAGCCGCGGTACGCGTGCTGCTGCAATGGGCCGGCGAGAACCCCGACCGCGAGGGCTTGCTCGACACCCCCAAGCGTGTGGTCGAGGCTTACCGCGACTGGTTTTCCGGTTACGCCACCGATCCCGCCGAGTACTTGCGCCGCACCTTCGAGGAAGTCGCCGGGTATGACGAGATGATTGTGCTGTGTGACATTGAGTTCGAGTCGCATTGCGAGCACCACATGGCGCCGATCATCGGTCGCGCCCACATCGGTTACCTGCCGACCGACAAGGTGGTCGGGATCAGCAAGCTGGCGCGCGTGGTAGAAGCCTACGCGCGCCGCTTCCAGGTACAGGAAAAGCTCACCGCGCAGATCGCGCACTGCATCGGCGAAGTGCTGCACCCGCGCGGCGTCGGCGTGGTTATCGAAGGAGTGCATCAATGCATGACCACGCGCGGGGTCCACAAGACCGGCGTCTCGATGGTCACGAGCCAGATGCTGGGCAGCTTCCGCGAAGACGCCCGCACCCGCAGCGAGTTCATGAAACTGATCCAGCTATCGCGCCGTCCCCGAGGGTGAGGGCCAGCGCTTGCGGGATGCGTTGAAGCGCATCCCGCGCTGGCCCGAACGCCCCCGCGCTTCGCGGGGGCCGGAACGAGGGCCAGCGCTTGCGGGATGCGTTGAGGCTACTGATCCTCTGCATCCACCGCAGCGTTGCTGAATCGCCCCGCGCGCTGCCCTACACTGCCCCGTCCTTTGCCGCGAGAGTTTCCGTGGATAGTCCGAATCCGGTCGTGCCCGCGCGCCGTGCCGCGCTGGCCTTCATTTTCTTCACCGTATTGCTCGACATCCTCGCGTTTGGTTTGATCATTCCGGTGCTGCCGCACTTGCTCAAGTCCTTCGCCGGCGGCGATGTGGCGCAGGCGACGGTGTGGCACGGGCTGTTCGCGACGGCGTTCATGGTGATGCAGTTCTTCATGACGCCGGTGCAGGGCGCGCTGTCGGATCACTTCGGGCGGCGCCCGGTGATCCTGATCTCCAACCTCGGGCTGGCGATCGATTTCCTGATCATGGCGCTGGCGCAAACGTTGCCGTTGCTGTTCATCGGGCGATTGCTGTCGGGCATGACCTCGGCCAGCTTCAGCACCGCGAACGCCTACATCGCCGATGTCACCCCCCCGGAAAAACGCGCTGCGGCGTTTGGCAAGCTCGGCATGGCGTTCGGTCTCGGCTTCACGCTCGCGCCCGTGTTCGGCGCCTGGCTCGGCGAGATCGAGCTGCGGCTGCCTTTTTACGCGGCGGCCATGCTGTGCTTCGCGAACTTCTGCTACGGCTATTTCGTGCTGCCGGAGTCGTTACCGCAGGAACTGCGCACCCCGTTCGACTGGAAGCGCGCGAATCCGCTGGGTGCACTCAAACTGCTGCGTGGACATCCGGAGCTATTCGGCCTCGCGAGCGTAACGTTCTTGATGGGGCTCGCGCATCTGGTGTACCCGACCACCTTTGTCCTCTATGCCGACTATCGCTTCGGCTGGGGGCTGACGATGGTGGGCTGGACCCTGCTGATCGTGGGCGTACTCAGCATCGTGGTGCAGGGTTTCCTTACCGGACGCATCGTGAAGGCGCTGGGCGAGCGTCGCACGCTGCTGTTCGGCGCGCTCTGCGGCGCGGTCGGATTCACCTTGTATGGCCTGGCGCCGAGCGGCTACTGGTTCTGGGCCGCGATGCCGATTGCTGCGTTGTGGGCGATCGCCATGCCCGCCGCGCAATCGATCATGACCCAGCATGTTTCTCCGCAGGAACAGGGCCGGCTGCAGGGCGCGATCGGCAGCCTCAACAGCATTGCCGGCATTCTAGGTCCGACCCTCTTTACCCAAACGTTTGCCAGTGTGGTGCAGGCCAACGGCCACGCCTTCTGGGACGGGGCCACCTTCTGGCTCGCCGCGGTGATGGTGGCGTTGGGCGGCTTTGTGGCGTGGCGCGTCACCCGGGCTGGCGCACCGATGGCGGCCTGATGCGGAAGGCGGCTCGGCCTCGCAGAGGCTAGACGGGCAAGGGTGAGCGGCGTAGGATTGCCGTACTTTCAGAAATTACTGAAATTACAGCATGAACCTACCACCGCTGAGTCAATCCTTCGTCCTGCACTTCGGTGAAATGGGCAGTCGCTGGGGCATCAATCGCACCGTCGGGCAAATCTACGCCCTGCTGTTCGTCTCCGATCGTGCGCTTAACGCCGACGAAATCGTGGATAAACTCGGCGTATCGCGCTCCAACGTCAGCATGGGGCTAAAGGAATTGCAGGCCTGGCGACTGGTCAAGCTCGCGCATTTGCCGGGCGATCGGCGCGACTACTACAGCGCGCCGGAGGATGTCTGGAGCATCTTCCAGACCCTAGCCGAGGAGCGTCAGCGACGCGAGGTCGAGCCGACGCTGTCCCTGCTACGAGTGGCCTTGCTCGAATCCCCCGACTCGGCCGAGGAACGTCACGCCCAGGCGCGAATGCGCGAGATGTACGAGTTGATGGAAACCATGACCGACTGGTTCGCCGAGGTGCGCAAGCTGTCGCCGTCGACGCTGATGGGATTGATGGCGCTGGGCGGCAAGGTGTCCAAGCTGCTGGAGTTCAAAGAGCGGCTGCTGGGCGGCACGCCGGCGCGATCCACCGACACCGGAGAGGATCATGTTCGCTAGCCTCGCGATGGCGCTCAGCGCCGGCATTCTGCTGCTGCTGGGTTCCCTGCATCTGCTCTACACCTTCGTGGGTCCGAAGCTGCGACCGCGCGATCCGCAACTGATCGAGCGCATGCAGGCAGACACGCTCGTGCTCACGCGTCGCACCACCGTATGGAAGGCGTGGATCGGGTTCAACGCCAGCCATAGTCTGGGCGGCATCCTGTTCGGTCTGGTCTACGGCTATCTGGCCTTGGTCGAGCCGGCGTTCCTGTTCGCATCGAAGTTTCTTCTCGCGGTCGCGCTCGGCATGCTCGCGTGTCTGCTCGTGCTGGCATGGCGCTACTGGTTCCGCATTCCGCTGACCGGTGTTGCACTGGCGTTGGCTTGCAGTCTGTTCGCCGTCTTCGCAGGCGCAAACGGCGGCTAGCCGCGATGGACGCGCTCATTCTCGCCCGCCTCCAGTTCGCCGCGAACATCAGCTTCCATATCCTGTTTCCGACCATCACGATCGCGTTGGGCTGGATCCTGCTGTACTTCAAGCTGCGCTATCGCCGCGGCGGCGAGGTGAAGTGGATGCTGGCCTACGGATTCTGGGTCAAGGTGTTCGCGCTCAGTTTCGCGCTCGGCGTGGTGACCGGCATCACCATGAGTTTCCAGTTCGGCACCAACTGGCCGGGGTACATGTTGAAAGTCGGCAACATCGCCGGTCCGCTGCTCGGCTTTGAAGTACTGACGGCGTTCTTCCTCGAAGCAACTTTCCTCGGGATCATGCTGTTCGGACGCCGACGCGTGTCCGAGAGTGTGCATACGTTGGCGACGTTCCTGGTCGCGTTCGGCACCACGATGTCGGCATTCTGGATTCTCGCGCTGAATTCGTGGATGCACACGCCGGCCGGGTACGAACTCGTCGACGGCGTCGCACATGCGCGCGACTGGGTCGCGATCGTCTTCAACCCGTCGTTCCCGTATCGCCTGGTACACGTGCTGCTGGCGTCCGGCCTGACGGCGGCGTTTCTGGTCGCCGGGCTCTCGGCTTATCGCTGGCTACGCGGCGAGCACGGTGACGACGTGCGCGCCGCACTGCGCACCGGCGTGTTTCTCGCCGCGACGTTGATTCCGCTCCAGTTTTTCGTCGGCGATCAGCACGGCCTCAACACGCTCGAACATCAGCCGGCGAAGATCGCGGCGATGGAAGGCCTGTGGCAGACCGAACGCGGCGCGCCGGTGCTGCTGTTTGCGTGGCCAAACGCAGAAACTCGCCGCAACGACTATGAGTTCGGCATTCCGAAGCTTGCCAGCCTGATCCTCACCCATGATCGCGAGGGCGAAATTCGCGGGCTCGACGAGTTCCCGGACGCGCATCCACCGGTCGCGCCAGTGTTCTGGGCTTTCCGCGTGATGGTGGGCATGGGTGTGCTGATGCTGCTGACGAGCGCGATCGCGGCCTGTCAGTTATGGCGCCGAAGCGAACCTACGACGTGGATCGCACGTGCGCTGGTGAGCATGACCTTCGCGGGCTGGATCGCAACGCTGGCCGGTTGGTATACGACCGAAGTCGGACGTCAGCCCTGGCTCGTCACCGGTGTGCTGCGCACGGCGGAGGCAGCCTCAGCAGTGCCGGCGCCGATGATCGCGTCCACGCTGTTCGGCTATCTCGCGCTGTATCTGGCGCTCGGCGCGGCCTATGTCCACACCCTGTTTTACTTGGCGCGCAAAGCATCAGGGACGCACGCATGAGCGACTGGCTGCCGCTGTTTTTCCTCGCGGTCATGGCGCTGGCGATGCTTTTGTACGTGGTGCTGGATGGCTACGACCTCGGCGTCGGCATCCTGTTGCGCCACGCCGACGATGCCGAGAAAGACCGCATGGTGGCGAGCATCGGCCCGTTCTGGGACGCGAACGAAACCTGGCTGGTGCTGGGCATCGGAATACTGCTGATCGCATTCCCGGCCGCGCATGGCGTGATCCTGGGCGCGCTGTACCTGCCGGTCGCGGCGATGCTCACGGGCCTGATCCTGCGAGGTGTCGCGTTCGATTTCCGGGCCAAGGCGCACGCCGACCACAAGCGCTGGTGGGATCGAGCCTTCTGCGCCGGCTCGCTGCTGGCGGCACTCGCACAAGGATTCATGCTCGGCCACTACATCACCGGTTTTCGTTCCGATGCGCTTGGCTACGGCTTCGCCGCGTTGATCGCGCTGTGCCTGGCCGCCGGCTATGTGCTACTCGGCGCCGGCTGGCTGGTAATGAAGGTCAACGGCGCGTTGCGCGCCAAGGCGATACGCTGGGCGCGGCGCAGCCTGTGGTTGACCGGGCTGGGCATCGTCGCGGTGTCAATCGCAACGCCCTTGGTGAGCACGCGCATCATCGACAAGTGGTTCGCCTTGCCGCAGTTGTTCTGGCTCGCGCCGATTCCGATTGTGAGTGCGCTGCTGTTCGTGCACGCCGAGCGCTTGCTGCGCGCGCTCGAAAAGGGCCAACGCGGTCTTCGGCTGTGGCGCCCGTTCGTCGACGCGGTCGGTTTGTTTCTGCTGGCGTTCGCGGGCCTGGCGTACAGCCTGTTCCCGTACTTGCTGGTCGACCGGCTCACGGTTTGGGACGCCGCCAGCGCGCGCGAATCACTCTGGGTGATCTTCCTCGGCGTCGCTATCACCGTGCCCGCGATCCTGGGCTACACCGTGTACTCGTATCGCGTGTTCTGGGGCCCGGCAGACGAACTGCGTTACGACTAAGAATAGGGACCGACTAAGCGCAACCGGCGTTGTTGGCAAACATCGCAGCGTTGATTTTGCTTCCCCTGCATCGCGGGGGAAGCTGCCCGAAGGGCTGAAGGGGGCGCTCTTCGCGCGGAAACCCAAGGCAAGAGCGCCCCCATCCGCCTTCGGCCCCTTCCCCCGCTACGCAGGGGAAGGGGCCGCATGAAGCGTCCATGCCTCACACGCTTTGAGGCAAGAAACCACGCTCCAGGTAGTCCAGTGCCTCTTCGCCCAAGGCCGCGAGGTCAGCCTTTCCGTCGGACGCGAACCAGTGCCGCAAGGTCGCGCGAATCACGCCGATGGCGGCACCGGCCAGCACGCGGGCGCGCAACTCGGCGGCATGGCTTTCCCCAATGCGGGCGCGGAAGGCTTCGGCCATGCCGTTTTCCCAATCCCGATCGATCTCGTTCTCTCGCGCCAGCAATTCCGGCGAGGTCTGGACCAGCCGCTGCTGGCTCAACAGCGACTCGCGGTTCTGCATGTATTCCGCAGCAAACATGCGGGCGATGCGCCGCAGGCAGCCGATCGGGCTCTCGCTGGCCGGCGCGCTGGCGAGCAGGTCGACGAAGCGTTGCAGGCGTTCGCGACGGTGCGGAAACGCCAGGGATTCCTTGTCCGGGAAGTAACGGAAGAAAGTGCGCCGACTGAGGCCGACATCCGCGCAAACCTCTTCCAGGGTGGTGGCCTCGAAGCCGGCCTGGTGGAAGCGGCGATGCGCTGCGGCCAGCAACGCGTGCCGGGTGGCGCGCTTTTTCCGTTCCCGAAGCGGTAGCGGTGGCGTTTTCATGGCCGCGAGGATATAACTGCGGCCCCAAAAAGGTAATTTGTCACTCAGTGCCAAATTCTGTCGTTCCTTTGCTCCGGCCCGTCGAGCCCGCCGCCTGCCATTGGCGTGCGGGCGCCGATGCGCCCGCGTTTTCTGCCTCCGCGCTGGTCGCGACGGCCGCCGATGTGCGGGCCACGACGCATGTGATTCGTGATCGCGAGGGTCGGCTGGGTTTGGGCCGGGGTGGACA
>JBKJTK010000332.1:0-6624 GCA_046590875.1 Chiayiivirga sp. | reverse complement strand
CCTCCCTGGCCTAAGTCCTTCTTCTTCGTTCCATCAAGTTGCAGGGGAGGGAATCCTCCCGGACCGCCAACAGGGCGGTCAAGTGCCTGACCAGGAATCTGTGACGTGGTTGTCGGGGTCGCGCTCGACCGGCGCTCAGACCGCGGCCTGGGCCGGATGCGAGTAAGAAATCGGAGCCGAGGCCGGATCCTGGAAGGTGACCTCCTCCCAAGCCGAAGCATCGGCCATCAAAGTCCTCAGCAACTGATTGTTCAGCTGATGACCGGACTTGTAGCCGTAGAACGATCCAATCAGGCTATGACCGAGCAGGTAAAGATCGCCGATCGCGTCGAGGATCTTGTGCTTCACAAACTCGTCCTCGTAACGCAGGCCGTCCTCGTTCAGGACACGGTAGTCGTCGAGCACGATCGCGTTATCCATCGAGCCGCCCAGCGCCAGATTGCGCTCGCGCAGCATCTCGATGTCCTTCATGAAACCGAAGGTGCGGGCGCGGCTGACTTCCTTCACAAAGGAAGTTGTCGAGAAATCGATCTCGGCGCGCGAGGTCGCCTTGGAGAAGATCGGGTGGTTGAAGTCGATCGAGAACCCGACCTTGAAACCGTCGAATGGCTCGAAGCGGGCCCAGCGGTCACCATCCTTGATCGTGACGGTCTTCTTGATCCGCACGAATCGTTTGGCCGCGTTCTGCTCTTCGATGCCCGCGGACTGGATCAGGAACACGAACGGGCCAGCCGAACCATCCATGATCGGCACTTCGGCCGCTGACAGGTCGACATAAGCGTTGTCGATGCCCAGCCCGGCCATGGCCGACAGCAGGTGCTCAACAGTAGAAATTCGGACCTCGCCCTGCACCAAGGTGGTCGAGAGGCTGGTCTCGCCGACATTGGTGGCGGTGGCCTTGATCTCGACCGGCTCGGCGAAATCGACGCGACGAAACACAATGCCCGTGTCCACGGCCGCAGGCCGCAAGGTCATATAGACCTTGTCGCCGGAGTGCAGACCCACGCCAGTGGCGCGGATCACGTTTTTTAGGGTTCGTTGTCTGATCATCTCGGCTTCGTTCTCCGGTACGGGAGCGCGACAAACGGGGCGGAGGATACCACGGGGGTTTCCCCCCGGAACAGCGGATGTCGTCGAAACGACGACAGGTTGTCGCTTTTGTGCAACAACCGAGGATCAGACTCAGCCATCCGGCATGCCTCCCGGCAAGCGGGGCCAGAGCCACTTATCCCTTATCCGAGCACGAAATCCGCACCGGCTCCGTTCGAGAGGCGACGTCAGCGGGAAGTTCGCCGACGTCGCTCAGACGCCCTAGTCCGCCTGCCGGCGCAGGAATGCCGGGATATCCAGGTAGTCCATGGGCATCTCGCCGCCCCCACCGGCTTCGGCCCGGGCACGCGCGGGGCTACTCGTGACCGCGGCAGCGGTAGCCATCGCGGAATTCGGCAGTGCGCCGTAGTCGACCAAACCTGTGGTCCCGTTGCGTACCAGCTTGACGGGGCGTTGCGCGACTTCCCGCTCAGGCGTGCCCCGTTCCGGAGTGCGGATGGGTTGGCGCGCGGCGTTGCGGTTGAGGCCGGTGGCGACCACGGTGACGCGCACTTCGTCCTGCATGTCGTGGTCGAGCACGGTGCCAATGACGACGGTCGCATCTTCGGACGCGAACTCCTCGATGGTGCGGCCAACTTCGTCGAACTCGCGCATGGTGAAGTCCGGACCGGCCGTTATATTCACCAGAATGCCGTTCGCGCCGGACAAGTTCACATCGTCGAGCAGTGGATTGCTGATCGCCGCTTCGGCCGCTGCCATCGCGCGATCGTCGCCACGCGCCACGCCCGAACCCATCATCGCCATGCCCATTTCGGACATCACGGTGCGCACGTCAGCGAAGTCGACGTTGATCAGACCCGGACGGACGATCAGGTCGGCGATACCTTGCACCGCGCCGAGCAGCACGTCGTTGGCGGCGCGGAAGGCCTGGATCATCGTGGCCTCGCGCCCGAGTACGGTGATCAGCTTCTCGTTCGGGATCGTGATCAGCGAGTCGCAGTGGTGCGACAGCTCTTCGATGCCCTTGAGCGCAACCTGCATCCGGCGCCGGCCCTCGAACGGGAATGGCTTGGTGACCACGGCCACGGTCAATATGCCCATCTCTTTTGCAAGCTGAGCCACGACCGGTGCGGCGCCCGTGCCGGTGCCGCCGCCCATGCCGGCGGTGATGAACACCATGTCGGCGCCGGTGAGGGCTTCCACGATGCGCTCGCGATCTTCCAGCGCGGCCTGGCGACCGACCTCGGGATTGGCGCCCGCGCCCAGGCCCTTGGTGACGTTGATGCCGAGCTGGAGGATCGATTTTGCCCCCACGCCCTTGATCGCCTGCGCGTCAGTGTTGGCGCAGACGAACTCAACGCCCTCGACATTGGAATTGACCATGTGCGCGACCGCGTTGCCACCGCCGCCGCCCACTCCGATCACCTTGATCACCGCGTTGGGTGCCATTTTCTCGACCAGCTCGAACATGTCCTCGTCCTCCGTTCCTTGTCGGCGCTGCCGACGGCTCTGTGCCTTGAATCAGTTCCAGTCGCCAGTTCCAGTTGCCAGAAGATCGCGGGCGCGCACGCCGTTGCTTTCCTGGCTACTGGGACTGGCTACTGGCCACCCGCTCTTCAAAATTCGCCTCGATACCAGTTCTTGACTCGTGACCACACCGTGTTGACCCGCCCGGGTGCCGTTACCGGTCGGCGCGGGTTCTCGATCTGGCTGCCCCACAGCAAGAGTCCGACGCCGGTGGCGTGCACCGGGTTGCCCACCACCTCACCTAGCCCGGTCACGTACTGCGGGATTCCGATCCGCACTGGCATGTGCAGCATTTCTTCGGCCAGTTCGGTGACGCCTTCCATCTTTGCGGCGCCGCCGGTGAGCACGAGTCCGGCACGCACCAGTTCCTCGAATCCCGAACGGCGCAGTTCGGCCTGCACCATCTCGAAAATCTCCTCGTAGCGGTTCTGCACCGCTTCCGCCAAAGCCTGCCGCGCCAGGCGTCGCGGCGGACGATCGCCCACGCTCGGCACCTGGATGCTTTCCTCCGCAGTCGCGAGCTGCGCCAGCGCGCAGGCGTAGCGCACCTTGATTTCTTCCGCATGCGGGGTCGGCGTGCGCAGCAAGTGCGCAATGTCGTTGGTGACCTGATCGCCGGCGATCGGCAACGAGGCGCTGTGACGGATCGCGCCTTGCGCAAACACCGCGATGTCAGTGGTGCCGGCGCCGATGTCGACCAGCGCCACGCCGAGCTCCTTCTCGTCCGCGGTCAGCACTGCGTGGCTGGACGCGAGTGAAGCCAGAATCAGGTCGTCGACCTGCAAGCCGCAGCGGTTGACGCACTTGCTGATGTTCTGCGCGGCCGACAACGCGCCGACCACCAGATGCGCGCGGACCTCCAATCGGACACCGGACATCCCGACCGGATGGCGAATGCCTTCCTGCGAGTTGTCAACGATGTATTCCTGCGGAATGGCGTGAAGGATGCGCTGATCAGACGGGATCGCGACCGCTTTCGCGGCCTCCAGCACGCGCTCCATGTCGGCGTAGGTGACCTCGCCATCCTTGATCGGAACGATGCCGGGCGAATTCTTGCACTGGGTGTGCGAACCCGAGATGGACGCGTAGACCGAACGGATCTCGCAGCCGGCCATCAACTCGGCTTCCTCGATCGCGCGCTGGATCGAGTTCACGGTGGACTCGATGTCGACCACCACGCCACGCTTCAAACCATGCGACGAATGCGAGCCAATGCCGATGACTTCGATCGGTTCACCCGCGGTGTACTCGCCCACCAAGGCAACGACTTTCGAGGTACCGATGTCGAGTCCGACGATCAGCGACTTGTCTCCCTTGCGATTCATGTATTGGCCTGATCTGGGTTCGCGTGATCTGGATCTGCGTGTTGTGGCGCTGGAAAAGCGGCGTCGGGCGCCGTTGATTCGGATGCGTCGATCGCAGGCGCCCAGCGCACCGCAAAGCCATTGGTGTAACGCAGGTCGATGTGCTCGAACGCGCGCGCCTCGCCGGCAAGCAACTGCGGGAGCACTCGGATCAAGCGCTGCAAGCGTTGTTGCGGATCGGCGCGACCGATCACCACTCGCGCGCCGTTGGCGAGCGCCAGGTTCCAACTCCCACGCGCAGACAATTGCACCCCCGACACGCTTAGGCCGGTACCGGCAAACAAGCGTTGCGCCTCGCTGTAGAGAGCGACCACCTCGGCCACTCTGGCGATCGGACCATCAAGCGTCGGCAGGCCTTGCAGTTCGTCGATACCCGAGGCGGTGAACAATTCACCCTGGTCGGAGAGCAACTGCTCCGAGCCCCAGCGCGCATAGGCGCGATGCTCGCGCAAGCTGATCTCGATCAAGTCGGGCCAGCGCTTGCGCACTTCGACGCTTTCGACCCAGGGCAGGGTCGCCACGGCGCGCTGCACTTCGGCCAGATCGATCGCAAAGAAGCCGCGTCCAAGTTGCGGCGCCACCGTGGTTCGGACCTGCTCAGCCGACACGCGTTCGTATTCCGCCGTCAGACGCAGGCGCTGGATCGGCCAGTGATCGGCCGCGACCCAGCCGTTGAGCACCGCCACCAGCGGCAGCGTCACCACGGCCAGCGCCAGCACCCAGGCCAGCAGGCGAATGACGCCGTTCATGCGGTCGCCGTCATTGAAGTTTCCAGCACACGCCAGCACAGCGATTCAAAATCGATGCCGACCGCACGTGCCGCCTTCGGTACCAGCGAATGGCTGGTCATGCCGGGCGCGGTATTCACTTCCAATAGCCAGTCGCGGCCCTGTTCGTCGCGCATCAGATCGACGCGACCCCATCCGCGGCAACCGGCGGCGTGAAAAGCCTCGAGGGCGAGCGCGCGCATCCGTGCTTCCGCTGCGCCCTCAAGGCCGGGGCAAACGTACTGCGTGTCTTCCGCAACGTACTTGGCGTGATAGTCGTAGTAGGCGCCGGCCGGAACGATGCGGATGCTTGGCAGGGCCTCGCCATCGAGGATTCCGACGGTGTATTCGCCGCCACCGTTGTCCTGGCCGTGGATTAGCTGTTCCATCAACAGCTCGCCGGGATATCGAGCAGCGAGTTCGACCGCGGCATCGAGATCGGCATCGGCGAACACGCGACTCACGCCGACGCTGGAGCCTTCGCACGCCGGCTTCACGATCAACGGCAGACCGAGTTCGCGCGCTGCCGCATGAACATTGCTACTGCGCTGCAATCGCACGTAGCGCGGGGTCGGCAGGCCGAGCGCGAGCCACACCTGCTTGGTGCGGATCTTGTCCATGCTGAGCGCGGAGCCGAGCACATCGGATCCCGTGTAAGGAATCTGGAATGCGTCCAACAAGCCCTGCAGCACGCCGTTCTCGCCGTCGCCGCCGTGCAGGATGTTGAAGACACGATCCAGGCGCTTGGCGACCAGCATGTCGAGCAGCGAAGCTATCCCGTCGATGGGGCGAGCATCGACGCCGCGCGCACGCAGCGCCTCCAGCACGTTGCGGCCCGAGTCCAGCGAAACCTCGCGTTCCGACGAGGTGCCGCCCATCAGTACGGCCACGCGTCCGAATTGCTTCGGATCTGAAGTCCGATTCATGTCTTGTCCGCTCCCTCGAATCCATTCACCGCCAGTTCCTGCGCCACCGCACCGATGTCGCCCGCGCCCATCAGGATCAGCAGGTCGCCATCGGCCAGCACGTCCGGCAACACGCCCGGCAGCTCACGCGGGCCCGCTACCAGTACCGGATCGATGCGACCACGGGCGCGGATCGCACGCGCCAACGCTTTTGCATCGGCACCCGCAATCGGTGTCTCGCCCGCGGCGTAGACCTCGGTCAGTACCACCGCATCGGCGTCCGACAACACCGCCGCGAAATCGTCGAGCAAGTCACGCGTGCGGGTGTAACGATGCGGCTGGAACGCGATCACGAGGCGCCGCTCGGGCCAGCCCGCGCGCGCGGCCTGGAACACGGCCGCAAGTTCCACCGGGTGATGGCCGTAGTCGTCGACCAAGAGCACCGAGCCTGCCGCGATGGCTTTTTCGCCATGCAGGTTGAAGCGGCGGCCGATGCCCTGGAATTTTTCCAGCGCGCGCGCGATGGCGGCGGGTTCGACGCCCAGTTGCCAACCGATGGCCGCCGCGGCGAGCGCGTTCTGCACATTGTGGCGACCCGGAAGATTGAGCGTCACCGGCGTCGGCGTCACGTCGGGCAGATGCAGCACGAAGCGCGACTCACCACCATTCTGCGTGACGGTTTCTGCGCGCACGTCAGCGGCGGCATCGAAGCCGTAAGTGATGACATGACGTGGCATTTCCAATGCCAGTGCGCGCACCTCCGCATCGTCCACGCACAGCACCGCGAGGCCGTAGAACGGCAGCCGATGCAGGAACTCAGAGAACGCCGCCAGCACGTTGGCGAAATCGCCGCCGTAATTCTCCAGATGATCGGCGTCGATATTGGTCACGACTGCGATCAAAGGCGTCAGCCGCAGAAAACTGCCGTCGCTCTCGTCGGCTTCCGCCACCAGCCATTCGCCGCCACCCAGGCGCGCATTCGCGCCGGCCGACAGTAGTTGTCCTCCGATC
>JBKJTK010000145.1:0-5768 GCA_046590875.1 Chiayiivirga sp. | reverse complement strand
CAGGCCGCGCCGATTTCTTCAGGGACTACGGCCTCAGCGACGATGCCAACTTCGAGCACCAGGCCTGGCATCTGCAACGCCGCGAGACGCTGGATTCGCAACCCGCCTACCGCGCCGAACGTGATGCGTTACTGCGCGCCCGCGCCGCGCGCGTGCCACCGGCACGCGACGACAAGCGCCTCACCGCCTGGAACGCGATGCTGGTGCGTGCACTCGCACGCGGTGCTCAACTCCCTCCCCTTCAAGGGGAGGCTTGGCCTGTCCTGAGCCTGTCGAAGGAGGGTGGGGATGGTTTTGGCTACGGCACCCATTGGCTCGAACTCGCCGATGGAATCCTCACTACGCTGCGCGCACAGGCTTGGCGAGATGGCGTGCTCTACGCGATCGCACCCAGGGACGGCACCCGTATAGCGGGCTTTCTCGACGATCACGCCTTCCTGCTCGATGCGCTGCTCGAACGTCTGCAAGCCGGCTGGCGCGACGCCGATCTGGATTGGGCGGTGCTGTTGGCGGATCTGCTATTGCGCGAATTCGAGGACCGCGAGCACGGCGGGTTCTGGTTCACCCGACACTCGCACGAGCCGTTGCCGCAACGACCGAAACCATGGTTCGACGAATCGACCCCATCAGGCAACGCGGTGGCGTCGCGTGCGCTGCTTCGGCTTGGGCATCTACTCGGCGAAACCCGCTGGCTCGATGCCGCCGAGCGCACCCTGCGCGCCGGCTGGCCGGCATTGCAGGACGCGCCCCACGGCGCCTGTGCGCTGCTAGCGGCACTTCATGAAACCTTGCATCCGGCGGTGGTTATCGTGCTGCGCGCCACTTCAGGCGAGCGTGCAAACTGGTCGCCGGCACTGGCCCTCGCGCGACGCGCGGGCAGCGAGGTCTACGTGCTCGATGCCGGTACCGCCGCGTTGCGCGACAAACCGCATCGCGACGGTGGGGTGGCTTACGTTTGCGTGGGAATGCGCTGTCTGGAGCCGGTGCTCGAGCCGCAGCTTCTGGAAACCAGCCTCACTGCCGCTCGCCTGTAGAGCCGCGGTCAGCCGTTGCGCCGCTTCGTCTGCTTTCTTCGCGCCAGCAGATTCAGCGTTTCCACGCCGCCGGAGAACGCCATCGCGAAGTACAGGTAGGCGCGAGGGATGTGATATTCGAGGCCATCCGCGATCAATGCCATGCCGACCAGGATCAGGAATGCCAGCGCCAGCATCTTGATCGTCGGGTGACGATCGATGAAGTTTCCGAGCGGATTGGAAGCAAAGATCATCACCGCCACTGCAATCATGATCGCCGCGATCATCACCGGAATATGGTCGACCATGCCGACCGCAGTGATCACCGAATCCAGCGAGAACACGATGTCGATGATCGCGATCTGCGCGATGACATAACCAAACACCGCCGAGGGCTTGGTATCGATGCTCTCGTCCTCGCTGCGACCTTCCATCGCATCGTGGATTTCCATCGTGCCCTTCACCAGCAGGAACAGACCACCGCCGATCAGCACCAGGTCGCGGATTGAAATCGGCCGCCCGAACAGGCTGAACAAGTCGGTTTGCATCCGCGCGAGGAAGGCCAGCGAGATCAGCAGCAGAATGCGGGTGACGCAGGCCAGCGCGAGGCCGAACTTGCGCGCCCAGGGACGTTGCTCGGGCGGCAGTTTGCTCACCGCGATCGAGATGAAGACGAGATTGTCCACGCCGAGCACGATCTCAAGCGTGGTCAACGTCAACAACGCCATCCAGATCTCGGTACTGAAAACCCAATCGAACACGCGCTACTCCAAAGCCGCCATCAACCCGTCGCACCCCAGTGCCATAACAGCACACCCCAGGTGAACATTACATTTAGCATCAGCAAGAACACCGCGGCCGAGCCCATGTCCTTCGCACGTCCTGCCAGTTCGTGCCATTCCGGACCCCAGCGGTCGACCACCGCCTCGATCGCGGAATTCATCACCTCCGCGCTCAGCACCAACAACAAGCAGCCGATGAGCAAGACGCGTTCGACGCCGCCCTGCCCCAGCCACCATCCCAACGGCGCCAGCAGCAACGCCAGATAAACCTCCAGCCGGAACGAGGACTCCAGTCTCCAGCACTGCCGCAGCCCGCTGAGCGACCAGCGCAACGCGTGCAACACGCGGATTGGACCGCGCGGCGCGAGGCTGCCTTCGCTGTCAGCCACGGGTGCGACTCGTATCACCGCCGGTCCGGGATGACTGGCAAATCGGCATGGAAATCGATCCGAACGTGCAAGAAAGGCCGCGTATCATGCCAATACCGCCCCCTGCCAACAAGCGCAGCCCGTCACATGGCCTTTCCGGCAGCGTCGATGGATCCAGCGCACATCACCTCGCATAACCTGTTCCGCCCGGAAAAAAGCCTTTCATCCTGGAGTTCGACCATGCACTCGTGGTTCCTCAGTTACAACGGCCAGAAGATTGGTCCGCTCGATCACAGCGCCGCGACGGCGCAAGCCCGGCAGAATCCGAACGGACATTGCTGGCGCCAGGGCTTCGCCGAATGGATGCCGATTTCCGCCTGCACCGAACTGAGTGCGGCCTCCGGCACTGCGATGGTCGCTCCGCCGCCGCCCACGAGTTCCGCGCGCCGCGCCGACGAGATCGACTACAAGATCTACGGCGAGGACATGCAATTCGTCGAGATCGAACTCGATCCGGGCGAGAGCGCGGTCGCCGAAGCCGGCGCGCTGATGTACAAGGAATCCGTAGTGCAGATGGAGACCGTGTTCGGCGACGGCTCGCATTCTGGCCAAGGCGGCGGCTTCCTCGACAAGCTGCTCGGCGCCGGCAAGCGCGTCATCACCGGTGAAAGCCTGTTTACCACCGTGTTCTCGCACGCCGGCCCCAGCGGCAAGGCCAAGGTCGCGTTCGCCGCGCCCTACCCGGGCACCATCATTCCGCTGCACCTGAGCAACTACAACGGCCGCATCATCTGCCAGAAAGACAGCTTTCTTTGCGCTGCGCGCGGGGTATCGATCGGCATCTTCTTCCAGAAGAAAATGCTGACCGCGCTGTTCGGCGGCGAAGGCTTCATCATGCAGAAACTCGAAGGCGACGGGCAGGTCTTCGTGCACGCCGGCGGCACCATCATGGAACGTCAACTCGCCGCCGGCGAACGCATCGACGTCGACACCGGCTGCGTGGTCGCACTCACCGACACGGTCGGTTTCGACGTGAAACCCGTCGGCGGCATCAAGTCGATGCTGTTCGGCGGCGAAGGCGTCTTCCTGGCCACGCTTACCGGACCCGGCCACGTGTGGATGCAATCGCTGCCGTTCTCGCGCATGGCCGGCCGCATGTTTGCCGCGGCGTCTCAGAAGGGCGGCAAGAAGGAAGAAGGCTCGGTGCTCGGAGGACTGGGCGGAATACTTTCGGGTGATCGCGGGTTCTAATCCAAGTTGGCGTCGTCGTCGCAACGTCTGCGCGCTATCATCTAGTCACGGCAGAAGCGGAGACGGCCATGACCCACGCGGCATTGAAACAGGTGAGAAGTGAGGCGTTGGCGCTCAACGAAACCGACCGCGCCGAACTGGCACGCGACTTGATCGCAAGCCTGGATGGCACTGCCGATGCCGACGCCGCGACCGCGTGGGATGCCGAAATCCTGCGGCGGCTTGGCCAGATCGAGGACGGCACAGCACCGTACGTCGACCGCACCGAGCTGAGCCGCCGGCTGCGTCAACGCGGCACCAGCCCCTGATGCGCATCGTCCGCATTCACGCGGACGCGGCCGAAGAAGCTGAATCCGCATCCGTTTGGTACGAACGCGAACAGCCTGGGCTGGGTGCGGATTTCGAGAACGCTGTCGATACCGCGCTCGACTTGCTGGAAACCGAGGCGATCCCAGCCACCTCCATGACGGGGGTGGCCGGCACACGGCCTGTACGACGGCTGGTGTTGCGACGGTTCCCCTACGATATCGTCTTCGTTGAGAGGCCAGGCATCGTCTGGGTGATCGCGTTCGCGCACCACTCGCGTCGCCCGGCGTACTGGCAAGAGCGTCTTCGCGCGCAGCAGACTTGAACGGATCGCTGCGGCTCAACCACGACGGTCCAGCGGGCTCAGCACGCCGCCGGCGCCGCGATTGAGCACGTGGGTGTAAATCTGCGTTGTCGCCACGTCGGCATGGCCCAACAGTTCCTGCACCGTTCGTATGTCGTACCCCGCCTCGATCAGGTGCGTGGCAAAACTGTGCCGCAGCGTATGCGCGCTGAGCGGCTTCTCGATCCCGGCGATCAATCGTGCTCGTTTCAGTCCGCGCGCCAGGATCGCCTCGTCGAAATGGTGTCGTCGCGTCTTCCCATCACGTCTATCGACGGAGCGTTTCGCCGACGGAAATACGTACTGCCATCCGAAGTCGCTGGCCGCGTTTAAATACTTTCGCGCTAGCGCGTGTGGCAACCAGGTCGCGCCAAAACCTGCGCCCAGATCCGCTGCATGCAGCAGACGCGCGCGTTCAATCTCGCGCTGCAGCGGTTCGACCAGCGAGCGCGGCAGCATCGTGCGTCGATCCTTGCCACCCTTACCCTCGCGCACCGTGATCTCGCAGCGCGCAAAGTCCACATCCTTCACTCGCAGTCTTAGGCACTCCATCAATCGCATGCCCGTGCCGTACAGCAAACTGGCGATCAGCCAGGGACGACCCTCCATCGCCGCCAGCAGACGCGTGGTTTCCTCACGGGCCAACACGGTCGGCACGCGCTGGGGACGCTTCGCGCGCACCACTTGATCCATCCAGGGCAACTTGATGTCCAGCACGTCGCGGTACAGGAACAGTAGCGCCGACAGTGCCTGATTCTGCGTTCCCGCGGCCACCTGCCCGGCTACCGCCAACTGGCTGAGAAAACGCTCAACTTCAACTCCGCCCATGTCCCGCGGGTGACGCTTGCGATTGGCCAGCACGAAACGCCGAATCCAGCCGACATAGGCCTGCTCGGTGCGCTTGCTGTAATGTTTCAGTCGCAGCCGCCGACGAACTTCTTCCAACAGCCCTGGTGCGCGTCGGACGGTGGACGCGGTCGTTACGCCGGCCTTCTGGGGGGTGTAACTCATACGCCTTCGACTCCGTGGTGGTGTACGGCATCGTCGACGAACCTTCAGCCACGTGTGAATCAGCGAAGCACTTGATCGGCAGTAGGATTTTCACCCTTGACGCGCGAAGTCCCGGTCCACACCATACGATGCAACACCCCGTTTTTGGGGTCTACTTGTAGTTGGGCCGCATCCCACGCTTTGAGGCACTCATGAAGATCGAGCACTCGGACTCCCACACCGTCGATGTTTTGGACGAAGCAGGAATGGCGTTCATGGCGCTCACAATTCATCGCTTGAACGAATCGCTCAAGCGCAATGGTATTGAAGACGCCGGGCAGCGCCAAGAGATTTGCGCAAGCTTTCTTTTTGAGTTCGCTTACCAGCACGACGCTGGCTGGCTCATTCATGGGGATCGCAAGTTATTTCCATTAGTGGTCTTTGCTACTCGTGAGACGTCTACGCCCGAAGAAAACCTTGGTGCTATCGCTGAGCTTCACGTCCCAACGCCCGCAAGTTCGTGGCACGAGTACGCACACGGGGTTGTGTCCCAGTACTTCGAGGACGACGAAGAATCTGTTCCCGAGGTGCAGACCGGCTCATACGACATCGTGGACGAGTAGTGCGGCCCAACTATGTGGTCAAGCGGACCTGCGGGGAGACATCACAAGTGAACCGAATACTGTCGGCCGCAGGCCGCTTACCACGGCGTTAG
>JBKJTK010000117.1:0-5475 GCA_046590875.1 Chiayiivirga sp. | reverse complement strand
GCCGTGGCCTGGCGCAGGCGATCCAGCGGGCTGTCCGCTGCGGGCGTAGGCGCGGCGTCGTCCGCCAGGACCTGTGCCGGCCACGCAGCGATATCGGGGCCGCCGCCAGCCAACCAGCCGCACAGGGCGCCGTGCAGTTCCGCCGCGGAGGCACCCAGCCCGAGGCCACGCGCAGCCTCGTCGATTTCGGACAGCGAGGGCAGGGAAGGAGGCAAGGCGCTGGGCTGCAAGGCGGGAGGCGCAGTGTAACAAGGCGGCTTCCGCGCCAGCCAATCCCGCCGTCGCCGCCCGCGCCGCTTGTTGCCAGCAATGCGGCATGCCTACACTGCGCGGCAGCCGCTGGAGACGCAGCGCACAGGGGCCAATCGTCTTGACCGATTTCTCCGATCCCCGCCTGTTTGGTATCGCGCTCTTCGTCGTGGCCCTGTTGGTCGTGGCGCTGGTCGTGCTGTCGGCCCGGCGCCTGCGCGCCGAGCGCCGGCATCTGTCGGAACTCAAGGACCGCGAGGAGCGCCTGAAGCTGGCGCTGTGGGGTTCGGCCGAGCAGTACTGGGACTACGACCTGGACAAGCACGAACTGCACCGCATGCGCGCCGACGACGCCCGCAGTGCGGCCGAGATCAACCTCGAGACCACCACCGAGACCGACCACAGCATCCACGAGGACGACCTGCCGCACGTGAGGGACACGTTGCGCCGCCACCTGCGCGGCGAGACCGAGCTGTTCCTGTCCGAACACCGCATCCTCGATGTCGACGGCGAGTGGATCTGGATGCGGGCGCGCGGCCGCGCGGTCGAACATGATGCCAATGGCCGCGTGCGCCGCATCGCCGGCACCGCGCGAAACATCACCCGCCATCGCCACGCCGAACGCGAGCGCCGCATCTCCAGCGAGGTGCTGCGCAGCATGAACGAGGCAGTGTCGGTCTCGGACGGCAACTTCGACTTCGTTTCGGTCAACCCTGCCTTCGCACGCACCACCGGCTATGGCGAGAAGGAAGTGATCGGGCGCAACGCCAGCATGCTCGACAGCCCGCAGCATGATCCGGCGTTCTATCGGCACATCCGCGAGAAAATGATCCGCCAGGGCCGCTGGTCCGGGGAGATGTGGCAACGACGCAAGGATGGCGAGGAGTTCCTGTGCGCGATCGAATCCAGCGCCGTGCTCGACACGCACGGCGGGGATTCGCTTTACGTCACGGTACTGACCGACATCACCCAGCAGAAGCGCGCCGAGCAGGAACTGCGCTACCTCGCCAACTACGACACCTTGACCGGCCTGCCGAACCGCAGCCTGCTGGCCGAACGCCTGGCCCGCGCCGTGGTGCGCGCGCGGCGCCAGGAAGCGCGAGTCGCGGTGTTGTTCCTGGACCTTGACCGGTTCAAGGACATCAACGATTCGCTCGGCCATGCCGCCGGCGACCGTATTCTCAAGGCCGCCGCCGCGCGACTGCTCGGGCTGGTGCGCGAGAGCGACACCGTCGCGCGTCTGGGTGGCGACGAGTTCACCGTGGTGGTGGAAGACGTCGTCAACGTCGCCAGCGCTGAAGCCATGGCCGAGAAGATCATCACCGCGTTCGGCGAGCCACTGGAACTCGACGGCCGCAGCGAAGTGACGATCTCGCCTTCCATCGGCATCAGTCTCTACCCGGACCACGGCCTGGTGCCGACGGACCTGCTCAAGTTCGCCGACACCGCGATGTACCAGGCCAAGGATCGCGGCCGCAACACGTACCAGATCTACACCGAGGCGATGGATGCCGAAGCACGCCGCCGCGCGGTGATGGTGGCCGCGCTGCGACGCGCGTTGGAACGTGGCGAGTTTCGCCTCGTTTACCAGCCTCGCTTGTCGCTGCTGGAGGGCCGTATCACCGGGGTGGAAGCGTTGCTGCGCTGGCATTCGGAGGATTTGGGTGAAATCCCACCCTCGACCTTCATCCCGCTGGCGGAGGAAACCGGCCTCATTCTGGCGATCGGCGAATGGGTGTTGCGCGAGGCCTGCATCACCTTGCAACGCTGGCGCCGTCACGGCCTGACCGAAGTCGGCATGGCGGTCAACGTCTCGGTGTTGCAGCTGTTGCGCGGCAAACTGCCGGAAGCGCTTCGCCGATTGCTCGACGAAATCGACATCCCGTCCGAACGGCTGGAGCTGGAAGTCACCGAGAGCATGGTGATGGCAAACGCCGAACAGACCATCAGTGTGCTTCGCGAGCTCAAGGCGATCGGGGTTTCGCTCGCGATCGATGACTTCGGCACCGGTTATTCCTCGCTGATCTATCTCAAGCGGCTACCGATCGACACCCTGAAAATTGACAAGGAGTTCGTTGGCGACCTCACCAACGACCCGGACGACGAAGCCATCACCGCCACCGTGATCACGATGGCGCATTCGCTGGGTCTGAATGTCGTGGCCGAGGGCGTGGAGACCGAAGAGCAACTGATGTACCTGCACGAACAAGGCTGCGACGAGATCCAGGGCTACTGGCTGTCGCCGCCGATCGACGTGCACCACTGTCTGGCCTTCATCCGCGCTTACGTGCCCCAGGCGCGTTTTACCCTGGGCTCGGCCCACGCACCGCGCGTTGACCCGGTCACGCTTACAAGATCGGGCTGAGAAGATCGGGTTGACCCCGCAAGGGCGCGCGCCTATCGTGTCCGGCATGAAGCCGCTCGATCCGGTTGAACAGGTGCAACAGCTCGCGGAGCGCGTCGAACGCCTCGTCGAGTTGACGCGTCGGCTGGCAGACGAAAATCGCAGCCTGCGTGCCAGCCAGGATCAGCTGATCGGCGAACGCGCCGCCCTGCTGACCAAGAACGAGCAGGCACGTTCGCGGGTGGAAGCGATGATCGTGCGGCTGAAATCGCTGGAACAAAACGCATGAGCGAACCGATCGCAGTACGGATACTTGATCGCGAATACCTGGTCGCCTGCCCGCCGGACGAACGCGACGGATTGCGCGCAGCCGGCACCCTGCTCGACAGTCGCATGCGTGAGATCCGCAGCGGCAACCGCATGGCCGGCATCGATCGTATTGCGGTCCTGGCCGCGCTCAACCTCGCGAACGAAGTTCTCCAGCAACGCGATGGCGGCGGAGACCGCGAACGCGAACTTTCGCGCACGCTCGGCGATCTCACCCGCCGGCTCGACGGATTGCTCGACAACGTCGCGGCCACGCGCTGAGCGAGCATCGTCCGTGGCGCGCGCGCTCGACGGCCAGCGGAATCGTCGCTGAACCTTCTCATCGCGATTTAACGCGCGCGCATGGCGACACTGCTAGGATTCGAGCGCATCCTCTACCGTGTGCGACAGCGTACGCATACATTTGCCTTGACCCTTTAGAACGACCCGGGAGCGCAAGACTAGGCCGGCGTGCAAGTCCGCCTCGAGCGGAAAGCCCGACGCCGAGTGAGCTCTCCCACCTGATCCTCGGGATCAAGGTCGTCTACGTACGCATCGCCGCGGTGGAGGTTGCTTTTTCTTCCGCGCATCTGAATTCCGTGACCGATCAAGACGCCCGGCGCGCGCTGCGCGAAGACATGCATTCCCGCCGCAGTGCGCTGCCGGCCCGCTTGCGGCTGGCCGCCGCGGACGCGCTTGCGACCCAGCTGCGCCGCGTCGAAGCCTTGAATCGTGGCGGTCGCGTCGCCGGATACTGGGCGGTGCGCGGCGAAATGCCGCTGCATGCGCTGCTGGCGCCGCGCCCGCCCTTCGACTACTGCCTGCCCTGCGTCACTGCCGATCAGTGCCTGCGTTTCGCGCCCTGGCGTGCGGGCGAGTCGCTGCTGCAGAACCGCTATGGCATCCCGGAGCCGGACGTCGCACCCGACGCTCAGCTGGCCGCTGACGCGATCGACATCGTGCTGGTGCCCTTGCTCGCCTTCGATCGGCACGGTACGCGCCTGGGCAGCGGCGGCGGCTACTACGACCGCACTTTCGCTTTCCTGCGCGAGCGCGAACGACCGACGCGACCACTGCTCATCGGCATCGGCTATGGTTTCCAGGAAGTCGAGCGGCTGCACGCCGAACCTTGGGATATCCCGCTGGATTACGTTGCAACCGATGCCGAGTTGATTGAATGCGTTAGGTAGCACGGGTTCGCGCAGTGAACCCGGGGTCGACACCTCGACTCGCATCGCTCCCCCGGGTTTCGCTGCGCTCTACCCGGGCTACCCCTAGACTGTCGCCTCGCTGCCGCTAGAACCGCCCCGATGAAGTACTGGCTGATGAAGTCCGAACCCGCCGAGTTCTCGATCGACGACCTCGCGCGCGTCGGCACCGAGCCCTGGAGTGGCGTGCGGAATTACCAGGCGCGCAACTTCATGCGCGAGATGAAGACCCGCGACGGCGTGCTGTTCTATCACTCCAGTTGTGACATTCCGGGCGTGGTGGGTATCGCCGAAGTCGCGACGCCGGCCTATCCCGATCCGACCCAGTTCGAGCGCGAGAGCGACTACTACGACCCCAAGAGCACCCGCGAGGAACCGCGCTGGCTGATGGTGGACGTGGCGTTCAAACGCAAGCTCAAGCGCACCATCGCGCTGGAGGAAATCAAGACCCACGCAGACCGTCTCGGCGACTTCGCCCTGACCCAACGCGGCAGCCGGCTCTCGGTGTTGCCCGTCACGACCGCGCAATGGAAACTGATCCTCAGCCTCGAGTGAGCCCGTTGCAATGACCACCGATCACCGTGAAGAACAGAAACGCCTCGCCGCCGAACGCGCGCTCGGCTACGTGAACGACGGCGATATCGTCGGGGTCGGCACCGGTTCCACCGTGCGCTGGTTCATCGAGGCGCTCGGGCGCGAGCGTCACCGCATTGCGGGCGCGGTGTCGAGCTCCGAACAGAGCACGCGCCTGCTGCGCGAACGCGGCATCGAGGTGATGGATCTGAATGCCGTGGGTCCGTTACCGCTGTACGTTGACGGCGCCGACGAATGCGATCCGCACAATCGATTGATAAAAGGCGGTGGTGCTGCTCTGACTCGGGAAAAGATCATCGCTGCGGCGAGCGCAAAATTTATCTGCGTGATCGACGCCGCCAAACAGGTCGACGTGCTCGGTCGCTTCCCCCTGCCGGTCGAAGTGATCCCGATGGCGCGCAGCCACGTCGCGCGCGAAGCGATTCGCCTCGGCGCGCAACCGGTCTGGCGCGACGGCATCACCACCGACAACGGCAACTGGATCCTCGACCTGCACGGCCTGCGCATCGTCGACCCGGTGACGCTGGAGCGCGAGCTCAACCAGATCGTCGGCGTGGTCGCGAACGGCTTGTTCGCGGCGCGAAGGGCCGACGTGGTGATCGTGGGTAACGAAGTTCGGGTGCAGGGATAAGCGCCGCGCAGGCTCAGCCCGCAACTTTCTCCAACTGCCGCACCATTCCCATCAACCCGCCCTGCAGCGCATAGGCGTTGAAGCCGAGCTTGGTCAGGATGAAGGCCGCCGCGGAGCTGCGCTCGCCGGTGTTGCAATACACA
>JBKJTK010000016.1:0-8094 GCA_046590875.1 Chiayiivirga sp. | reverse complement strand
GACAACGCGCATCCCCCCGGAGTGCGACATACGATACACGAGCGACGCCGCCACGCGAGGCGGTGGACGCGCCGAGCCGCTTGCCCCGCGTTTGCCGCTACAATCCGCGCCTTTCCGATGACGCCGGCAAGTGATGCGGATACTGATCGTCACCTCGCAGTTTCCGATCGCGGGCGAGCCGCATCGTGGCCGGCCGATCCTGCAGACTGTGCGCGAACTCGCGCTCCTGGCGCAGGTTCGCGTGCTCAGCCCGATCGCGACCTACCCGCGCTGGGCGCAGCCGACGAGTTATTTGTTCCGGCCCGCTGCCGAGCACGTGGTGGACGGTTGCGACACCCGCTACGTGCGCTATCCGGCGCTGCCCGGGGTGTCGCGTCCGTTCAACGGCTGGCTCTGCGGCCGCGCCCTGCACCGACCGCTGGCGGACTTCGTTCCGGACGTGGTGCTGTCGTACTGGCTGTATCCCGACGCTTACGGCGCCATGCGCGCCGCGGCGCGCGCGGGGTTGCCGTTGGTGGTCGGCGCGCGCGGTTCGGACCTGCGCGTGCGCGATGCGCTAAGCCGCCGACTCACCCGGCCGGTGCTGCACGCAGCACACCGCGTGCTCGTGGTCAGCGAAGACTTGGGCCGGGTCGCGGTGCGCGACTATGGCGCTGATCCGGCGCACATCCGCGTGATACCCAATGGCTGCGATGCTTCGATCTTCCATCCTGGCGACCGCGACGTCGCAAGGCAGGCGCTTGGCCTGCCGGCCGATACCGAACTGGTCGTGTACGTGGGTCGTCTGGTGGCGGAAAAAGGATTGCGCGAACTCTGCGAGGCGACCCAGGCGTTGGCCGCGACGCGACCGCGCCTGCGGGTGGTGCTGATCGGCGAAGGCCCATTGCAGGCCGAACTCGACGCACGCCTGGCCGCAACACCGGCGCTGCCGATGCGGTGTGTCGGCGCGCAGCCGCCGACCGAGGTCGCGCGCTGGATGCACGCGGCCAACGTGGTGACTCTGCCGAGCTACTCCGAGGGTCATCCAAACGTGCTGGTCGAAGCCCTGGCCTGTGGCCGGCCGGTGGTGGCGACGCCGGTCGGCGGCATCCCGGAAGTTGTGGACGAAGGTAGCGGCATCCTGATACCGGCGCACGATGCGGTTGCGCTGACGGCCGGACTGGCGGCCGCGCTCGAACGCAGCTGGGACCATGGCGCGCTCGCGCGCACCTTTTCGCGCGACTGGCGGCAAGTGGCGCGCGACACCCTGCTGGCCTGCGAGGAAGCCGTGGCGGTGCATCGCGCGCGGGTGTGACGTCGCGGGCCAGTGGATGCGCAAGCGCGAGCCATCAAGCACAATCGCGCGGCTGGCGAGGGGTGAAACCAACTTCGCCGGACGACGTACAGAACAGGAATCTTCAACCCGTGTGTGGAATCGCAGGATTTGTCGGTGCGGACGTGCGACCGGAGGCCGCGCGGCCGACGCTGGAGCGAATGATCCATCGCCTCGCGCATCGCGGGCCGGACGGCTACGGCTTCCACTCCGAGGCCGGGGTCGGGCTGGCGCATGCGCGCTTGTCGATCATCGATCTGAACACCGGCGACCAGCCGATCCACAATCCGCGGCGCAACGTGTGGACGGTGTTCAACGGCGAGATCTTCAACTACGTCGAACTGCGCGCGATGCTGGAGGCCGAGGGCCGGCATTTCTACACTCGTTCCGATACCGAAGTGATCGTGCATCTGTACGATCGCTACGGCGATGGATTCGTCGAGCATCTCAACGGCCAGTTCGCGATCGCCTTGTGGGACAGCGAGCGACAGCGCCTGGTGCTGGCGCGCGATCGTGCCGGCATCCGCCCGCTGTTCCACCATCGCAGCGCGGGCCGGCTGTGGTTCGCGTCCGAGGTCAAGTCGTTGCAGGCGGTGCTGCCGCAGTGCACCAGCCTCAGTCCGCTCGGGCTGATGCAGACCCTGACCTACTGGTCGCCGGTTGAACCCGGCACGGTGTATGAGCACGTACAGAGTCTGCCACCAGGCTGCCTGCTCGCCATCGAGCGCGACGGCAAACAAACCCTGACTCGCTATTGGGACTGGACCTTTCCGCCCGCGGCGGAGACCTCACCACGCACGTTTCGCAGCGTCGAGGCGGCGACGGCGGAACTGCGCGAGCTGCTGGTCGACGCGGTTCGGTTGCAACTGCGCGCCGACGTGCCGGTCGGCGCCTATCTCAGCGGCGGCCTGGATTCTTCCGGCATCGTGGCGCTGATCCGCGGCTTCACCCAGACCCCGGTGCGCACCTTCTCGGTCGCCTTCGAGGATGGCGAATTCGACGAGAGCGAACACCAACTGGCGATGGTGCGGCATCTTGGCACCGAGCACACCACCCTGCGTTGCACCCGTCGCCACATCGGCGACGCGTTTCCGCGCCTGATCCGTCACACCGAAACACCCGTGCTGCGAACCGCACCGGTGCCATTGATGCTACTCGCCGGCAGCGTGCGCGAACACGGCTACAAGGTGGTGCTGACGGGTGAAGGCGCGGATGAAGTGTTCGGCGGCTACGACCTGTTCAAGGAAGCCAAGGTGCGTCGCTTCTGGGCGCGGCAGCCCGAATCCCGCCTGCGCCCACGTTTGCTGGAACGCCTCTACGGCTACCTGCCGAATTCCCCGGTACGCAATCCCGGTTTCGCGCAGGCCTTCTTCGGCCAGGGCATGGAACATCTGCAACGCCCGATCTTCGCGCATGTGCCCCGCTGGACCACCTCGCAGCGCGCGCTCGCCATGCTATCGCCCGAACTGCGCGCCAGCGTCGGGGGCTGGGATGCGCTGAGTGCATATGAAGCCACCCTGCCTGCGGACATCATGTCGTGGAGCCCGATCGCGCGCGACCAGTATGTCGAAGCCAAGTCCTTGCTCGCCGGATACCTGTTGTCCTCGCAGGGCGACCGCGTTGCGATGGCGAACTCGATCGAAGCGCGCTTTCCCTATCTCGACCATCGGGTGATCGAATTTGGCAACCGTCTGCCGCCGAGCTACAAGATCCGCGGGCTGACCGAGAAATACCTGTTGCGGCGCGCGCTCGACGGACTGCTGCCGCGCGACATCCTTACCCGTACCAAGCAACCCTACCGCGCGCCGGACAGTTCAAGTTTTTTCTTCGACGGCAAACCACTGGACTACGTGGAGGCGTTGATGAGCCCGGATAATCTCAAGTCGACCGGATATTTTGATCCCGTCGCAATCACGCGGTTGTTCGAGAAATGCCGCAGCGGCCGCGCCACCGGCTTCGCCGACAACCAGGCCTTTGTGGGCGTGCTATCCATTCTGCTGCTGCAAGACCAGGCGCGCGCTGGCAGCGTCGCTCACGAGGCGGGAAACGCAACCCCATGAAGCTCGTGTCTGACATCGGAATGTTGTCCGCGAACGCTATCGAGCAGGAGTACACATGCACTGGCGCATCAAGGGACTGACTCAGAAGGTTCTGGGGCATCTGCCTGGCGGCGAGGCCCTGCACCTTCGGCTGCAGCGCCGATTCGGGGGCCTGCAGGATTTCCCCGGGGAACTGGCCACCAAGGTTCAAGACTGGCAGATCATGGTCGGGCATCTGCGCACTGCCGGCGTGGTGATCGCCGACACCCGCTTCTTCGAAATTGGCACCGGCTGGTATCCCACGTTCCCATTGGCGCTCTACCTCGCCGGTGCGCGCCGCATCGTCACCTATGACCTGACCCGACACCTGTCGTCGGAGTTGACGCGCGCGGCGGTACAGGGGCTGGAGAAACTCCTGGCGGTCATCGCCGAGGCCAGCGGCGCGGACCCCGGCCAGGTGAAACAGCGCCACGGCCAACTGACCCAGGCCCTGACCCACGGCGCCACCGTTGACGTGGCTACCGAAGGTGCGATCCAGTACGCGGCACCGGCTGACGCCACCCGCACCAAACTCCCTGACGCCGCCGTCGACGTGGTGTTCTCCAACAGCGTTCTCGAGCACGTTCCCCCCGACGCGATAGTGGCGATGTATCGGGAATCGCTACGCATCCTGGCGCCCGGCGGTTTGATGTTCCATTCGGTCAACTGTGGCGACCACTACGCCTACGTCGACCGCAACATCCACCAACTCAACTACCTGCGCTACTCCGATCGCGCCTGGAAATTCTGGAACAACGGCTTTCTCTACCAGAACCGGATGCGCGCCCACGAGTTCGTCGCCGCGGCCGCCGCACTCGGCTTCCAGATCGAGCTCGATACCGCGACCGCACGTCCGCAACGCCTGGCCCAGCTTGCCCAGATGCCGGTACATCCGCAGTTCGCGCATGTCGCAGCGGAGAAACTGTGCATCACCAGCGTTGATTTCATCGCTCGCAAATCCGGCCCACGCGCGGGCTCCTGACGAGGAAGTTCGTTACGGCGTCGAGACTGCTGGCGCCATTCGCAACAGCATGCCGTCCGGGTCGTCAACCAGCAGGTATAGCGCACCGTCGGGTCCCTGCCGCACGTCGCGGATGCGTTGCTTGCGATCCGCGAGCAGCCGTTCCTCATGCACGACCGCATCGCCGTCGAGTTCGAGCCGGATCAGATCGCGCGTGGCGAGTGCGCCGAGAAACAGATTGCCTTTCCAGACCGGAAACAGGTCGGCGTCGTAGAACGCCATTCCGCTGAGACCCGGCGATACCGCCCAGACGTGATGCGGCGACTCCAGACCCGGCGCGCTGGCGCCGAGCGATCCAGGAACGGGCTGGCCGGTGTAATCGAGCCCGCTCGTGATCAGCGGCCAGCCATAGTTCTTGCCAGCGGCAGGAATATTGATTTCGTCGCCGCCCTGAGGACCATGCTCGCTGGTCCAGACTTGCCCTGTCGATGGATGCAGCGCCGCGCCCTGCATATTGCGATGACCCAACGACCAGATTTCCGCGCGCGCATCGTCGCGCCCGACGAAAGGATTGTCGGACGGAATGCTTCCATCGGGCCAGATCCGCACGAGCTTGCCTGGCAGAACATCCAGTTGCTGCGCCATAGCGGCAGCAACACGATGCTCGCCCTGGGTGACAAACAGATGACCCGCGCGATCGAACACCAGACGCGCACCGACGTGGGTGCCGGCCGATAGTTTCGGCTCCTGCCGATAGATCACCTCGACGGCTTCAAGCACGCCGCCCTGCAGACGACCGCGCGCGACCGCGGTGCCGGCGAGATTGCCGCGAAAGCTGGGTTCGGCGTAAGCGAGATAGACGAGTTGATCAGCCGCAAACGTGGGGGACACGGCGACATCGAGCAGCCCTGCCTGTCCCGACACGAACACGTCAGGCACGCCTGCGATCGGCGCCGACACCGTCCCGCTCCGCAAGATCCGGCGCAAGCGCCCGGGTCGCTCGGTGACAAGCATGTCGCCATCGGGAAGAAAGGCCAGTCCCCAGGGGTGCTCCAGGCCCCGTACCATTTCGGTCAACTCGAATTCAACCTGCTCGCTGACGTGTCGACTCGGCACGCCGCCCTGCACAAACTGGGGAACGCGCGCCGGGGGTGCGGGGGCTTCGGAACGAGCGCACGCCGCGACGAGCCCCACGACGACGCACACCACCACGACGAACGCCACAACCCTGGCAGACGACGAACAACGATGCATGGACACCCCCGATTTCAGCCACCAATGGCATGGCCTGATGGTAGCGACAGGCCGCCGCGTCTGCATCTCGAACAGCTACCACGGGCGCGGACAACACTCCTGGGCCACCACAGGCTTGAGGCATAATGCGCGCTGGCCGCGCATACGAGGTACTGCTAGCCGCAGTCTCGCCTCACCGTGCCAGGGGGCCAACCACACCACAACACGATCGAATCCATCTTGCCAGGGGGCAACCTTTCGACCATGGAACAGCGGCGACAGATCAAGCAGTTCGTGCTGCAGAATTTTCTTTTCTCCGACGATCCCAATGCCGTCGGCGACCAGGATTCGCTCATCCGCGGCGGCATCGTGGATTCGACCGGAATCCACGAGTTGATCCTGTTCCTTGAAGAACAGTTCAAGTTCGCGGTGACGCCCGAGGAGATGACACCGGCGAACTTCGATTCGATCCAGTCGGTCGACGAATTCGTCAGCCGCAAGCTCGCAGGCTGATCGCGCGGCAGCATGGACTGCCTGTCGTCCAGGGTCGCTGCGCGCGCTCAGGCCGCTCCGGACCGGATCGCGATCGTCGATGGCGACCGCCAGGTCTCCTACGGCCAATTCTTTGATCAGGTGCAGGACTTCGGCACGGCCTTGATCGCGCGCGGACTGCAACGCGGTGAGCGCGTTGCCATCGTGTTGCCAAACCGGATCGAGGCCGCGGTCGCCTGCTATGGCACCTGGCTCGCCGGCGGCGTCGCGGTGCCGTTCAACGTGCAAGCGCGGCTGCGCGACTTCTCGTCCTGGCTGCGTCACTGCGGCGCGCGTGTCGTGGTGCATGAGCGCGGCCACCTCGACATCGAACAGGCGCTGGCAGAATGCGATTCCCTCCACGCAATCGTTCTTGACGCGGCGCAGCCATTCGTCGCGGAAGGCACGGCGCATCGAGACCCTTTGCCCCTGGCATCCGATCCCGCGGCGCCTGCGGCAATCCTGTACACCTCCGGCACCACCGGCGCGCCCAAGGGCGTGATGCTCAGTCATGCCAACCTGCTCGCCAATGTCGATTCGGTATTGGCCTATCTGCAGCTCGATAGCCACGACAGCGTGTTGAGCGTTCTGCCTTTCTACTACGCGTATGGCGCGTCGGTGTTGCACACGCATTTGGTCAGCGGCTCGACCTTGCGGCTGGCCCCGAATCTGCTGTTTCCGCACCTGATCGTGGAGGCCCTGGTACGCGAACGCGTGACCGGATTCTCCGGCGTCCCGACCACATTCGCCTTGCTGCTGGATCGCGTGAATCTCGCCGATTACGACTTGAGTGCTTTGCGTTATCTGACCCAGGCCGGGGGCGCGATGAGTCCGGCACTCACGCGCCGGCTGCGCAGCGCGCTGCCGCAGGCACGGTTGTTCGTCATGTACGGACAAACCGAAGCCACGTCGCGCTTGACCTGGCTGCCGCCCGAGCGACTCGATGAAAAAATAGGCTCGGTGGGGATTGCCGTGCGCGATGTCCAACTCGAGATCCGGCACGACGACGGCGCCTGCGCCGCGCTCGGTGAGACTGGGGAGGTATGGGCCCGGGGTCCGAACGTGATGGCGGGCTATTGGCAGGATCCCGATGCCACCGCCGCGGTACTGCGCGATGGATGGCTGCGCACCGGCGACATGGGCCACCTGGATGACGAAGGTTTTCTCACGCTCGCCGGTCGCCGCAGCGACATGATCAAGACCGGCGCGCATCGGGTCCACCCCAACGACATCGAAGACGCTATCGCCGAAATTCCGGGCGTCCGCGAAGTGGCGGTGGTTGGCATCGACGACGAGGTGCTAGGTCAGGTGATCAAGGCCGTCGTTGTGGCGGATGATCTCGGCGCACGTGGCGAAGACCGCATCAAGGCGCACTGCCGCGCGCGTCTGGCACCCTACAAGATTCCCAGGCAGGTCGAATTCGTAAACTCCTTGCCGCGCACCGCCTCGGGCAAGGTACGCCGCATCCTACTCACCGAACCACAGGCAAGCTCATGACCGCACTGGACCCGACCGCACTGGACCCAAACGTACTGAACCCAAACGTGCTGGATATCGACTACGAGCAAGAAGCCGACCGCATCGCGCAGCGCTTGCGTGACATCACCGCGCGCGAGCTGCACCGGCGCGGACTGGTGGTGGCGATCTCCGGCGGTATCGACAGCACCGTCAGCGCCGCGCTCGCGGTGCGCGCCCTCGGACCTGCGCGCGTGTTCACCCTGATCCTGCCGGAACGCGACTCCTCCGACGACAGCGCCGCACGCGCCAACATCCTCGCCCAGCACCTTGGCGTGCGCAGCGAGACCGTCGACATCGCCCCGGCGCTGGACGCAATCGGCTGCTATCGCGCCCGCGACGCCGCCGTGCGCACCGCGTTGCCGGAATATGGCGAGGGCTGGAAATTCAAGATCGTGATCGATGGTGGCACCGAAGGCCGCATCAATCGTTTTCGCCTGATTGCCGAAGCGCCCGATGGCACG
>JBKJTK010000428.1:0-3087 GCA_046590875.1 Chiayiivirga sp. | reverse complement strand
GGCAATGGGCATTGCACCATCGAGACCTGGTTATTCAGTTCGGTGTCGCCGGCGGCACGCAGCGACACCGGCATCGCCGCGATCAGCGGTTTGGCCGGAAGCGCCTTGCGTTGTCGCAGATGCTCGCGCAGGGCACCGGCGCAGAGCGTCATCACCACGTCGTTGAGGCTGACACCAAAGGCGCGCCCGACGCGCTTGACCTCATCCAGCGGCAGACTCGCCATCGCAAAACTCCGCTGCTCGCTGACCTGGCGATTGAAGGGAGTGCGCGGCGCGAAAGTCACGCTGTCGCGGAGTCGACCCAAACGCTCGCGCAACGTTCCCGACCCGGCCTGGCGCGCCGCGTTCGCCACGCGCAACACGGGCGGCACGGCGCGCAGCAATTTCACCAGCTGTTGCGCACTGGCGCGCAAGGCGATGCGGGCAGCGTCGCGCCGGCGTGGTTGTGACGTCTCGGCGGTGGGCCGTTTGCGTGAGCGCGTCGGTCGGCTCGGCTCCAGATCGAGCAACACCTGCGCCAGCGCAATGCCGCCCTGTCCGTCCAGCACCGCGTGATGGATCTTCGAATAGAGTGCGACTTCACCGGACGCCAGTCCTTCGATCACGACGAACTGCCACATCGGCCGCTCGCGATCGAGCATCTCGGCGTGGAGTCGCGCCACCACTCCCGCGAGTTGCTTCTCGCTACCCGGAACCGGCAGTTTGCGCTTGAGCACATGGGCAGCCAGATCAAGCGATTCGACTTCGCGCCACATCGGATGACCGAGATCCAGCGGTGCGGGTTGCAATACCCGGCGCAACGCGGGAGCGCGTGGCAATCGCTCGGAGAGATGAGCGATCAGATCGCGATGGAAGTCCCAGCCACGCTTCTTTGGGGCCTCGATCAACATCACGCTGCCGACATGCATCGGCGTGCCCGCTGCCTCAAGATAGAGGAATCCGGCATCCAGACCGCTCAGCGGACGCAATCGTTTCGGCACCGAACCCCCTCAAGCTGCGCGGGAGCGTAGAACACAAGCGGTTTCGCCATGTTGTGCAGTGCGTCAATTCCTCATCGAGCCGACGGGCAGCGGCAGACTGTGCTCGAGGCTCAGCGTCCGCCCTGGCCTTTTCCGTCCGACTTTTTCGACCCGGGCGTGGAAGCGGGCCCGTCCTTCGGCTGGTCACCGATCACGCTCTTGAGCGGGCAAACGGCGAACACCGGACACTTGCGGCAGCCCACGGCGAGGGCAACGGGACAGATCGTCATGACGGCGGCTCCAATGGATGCAACAAGAAACGCCGTCAGCGTGTTCTACCCGTGGCTTCAACGCAAGCCGGCATTGATTTTCGCCAGCGTCTCGATGCCGGGACACAATTCGGCCGCGTTCAACTCGTTCAACGGTCGGGCCACCGTGTGCAGATGATGGTGCAGGTCGCCGGCTTCGGCATCGACGTAGAGTAGCCCGGTCACGACCTCGCCACGCGCCTGGTGTGCCATCACATAATTCATCGCCGCGATGCGGTCGCGGGGATCGTAGTCTGGATCGAGCTTGTGCAGGCGCAGCCGCGAACCATCGTGCTGCTCGACCTCGATTGTCTCGCCGGCGTCGTAGTCGACCGTGATCTCGCTCCGCGTGGGGATGATGTCGAGCCGGTTGACCGCGTCGTTGTGTTCGCGCACGTAGGCATAGCTCTTGGTGCTGCCATCGTGGTTGTTGAAGGCGACGCAGGGACTGATCACATCCAGCAAGGCCGCGCCGCGGTGCGCGATCGCACCCTTGATCAGCGGCACCAGTTGCGGCTTGTCGCCGGAGAAACCGCGGCCGACATAAGTGGCTCCCAGTTGCAGCGCGAGCCCGACCAGATCGATCGGCGTATCGGCATTGACCACGCCGCGCTTGGACGTAGAGCCCTGATCGGCAGTGGCGGAGAACTGACCCTTGGTGAGGCCATACACACCATTGTTTTCCACGATGTAAGTCATGTTCACGCCACGGCGAAGTGCGTGCACAAACTGTCCCATGCCAATGGAAGCCGAATCGCCGTCGCCCGACACGCCCAAGTACAGCAGCGAACGATTAGCGAGATTCGCACCGGTCAACACGCTCGGCATGCGCCCGTGCACGGTGTTGAAACCGTGTGATTGGCCAAGGAAATAATCCGGGGTCTTGGAACTGCAACCGATGCCAGACAGCTTGGCGACGCGGTGCGGCTCGATATCGAGTTCCCAGCAGGCCTGGATGATCGCGGCCGATATCGAATCGTGACCGCAACCGGCGCAGAGCGTGCTGATCTTGCCCTCGTAGTCGCGACGGGTGAACCCCACCTTGTTGCAGCCGAGCGTCGGGTGGCGGAGCGCGGGCTTCGCGATATACGTCATGCGATGTAATCCATCCTGAATTCAACCGTAGCCCGGGCAGAGCGCAGCGAAACCCGGGTACCGTTCGCGACGTCTCCCCGGGTTTCGCTGCGCGAGACCCGGGCTACCTGCTTGCAAATGTTGTGCTTCATGGCTACTTCACCTTCGCCGCGGCAATCGGTACGACATTGCCACCCACGCGATGCTCGATCTCGCGCACGATGAAGCGTGCCGTGATCGGCGTGCCGTCGTAGTGCAGCACCGGCTCCACCCGCGCGGGGTCCAAGTCAAATTCATTGACCAGTAAGGAGCGCAGCTGCGCATCGCGGTTCTGCTCGACCACAAACACGCGGTCGTGCGCGAGCACGAAGTCGCGCACCGAATCCGGAAACGGGAAGGCGCGCACGCGCAAGGTATCGAGCGCCGTGCCATCGCGCTCCAGTATCGCGATCGCCTCATCCATGGCCGGACTCGTCGATCCGTAATAGATCGCAGCGATGCGGGCACCGGCCTTGCTGCGGCGCTCGATCGGCTGTGGCACCAGGTCCTTGGCGCTGTCGAATTTTTTCAACAACCGCTGCATGTTGTAGATGTAGTCCGGACCGCGCTCGGAGTAGCGCGCATAGGCATCGCGCGACGTGCCGCGGGTGAAGAACGCGCCCTTGTCAGGATGCGTACCGGGATAGGTACGATATGGAATGCCGTCGCCGTCCACGTCCTTGTAGCGGCCGAAATCCTTGCCCGCA
>JBKJTK010000418.1:0-3493 GCA_046590875.1 Chiayiivirga sp. | reverse complement strand
TAACGGCGGGCGCCATCGTGCACGATCAAGTCGTCGCCGGAACGCAGGATCGGTAGGCGACGAGGTGCATCGTCGATCGCAAGTGTCAGCGCATCCGGCGTGCTCGCGAGCAGCCGTACCACGTGTAGCGCATCGGCGTGCATCAGGGTGAACTCCTGTGCCGCGCCGAGTACCTGCAGCTCGATCCGCGTGCCGCGCCATTCCAGCCAGAGCGGGCGCGCACTGGCGTGTCCGAGACGCCAGCCGTCCGCCAGTGCCCACGGCGAATGCGGGTCGGCGCCGGCGCTTGCCTCAATGCGTGCCTGGCCGGCTTCGCCCAGCAGGCGCAGGCAGGCAGCGGCCGCCAGCGCGGCGAGCGGCGGCGTGGTCTCGACGGGAAAGACTTCGTCGAGATGACGGTCGAGGTAACCCGTGTCGATGGTGCCCGCGACCACGCGCGGGTGCGCGATCAGGCGTTCGAGAAAATCGATGTTGCTGGCAGGGCCGACGACATCGCAACGCGACAAGGCATGCGCCATTTTCGCGAGTGCCGAGGGACGATCTGCCGCATGCACGATGAGCTTGGCGATCATTGGATCGTAGAACACGGTGACGGTGTCGCCTGATTCCACGCCGGCGTCGAGTCGCACGCCATCACCCTCGGTCGGAAGCAGCAGGCGTTCCAGTCGACCGCTACCGGGCAGGAAGTTTTTCTCCGGATCTTCCGCGTACAGTCGCACTTCGATGGCATGACCGCGTTGTGAGATCTTATCCTGCCGCAACGGCAGCGGCTCGCCCGCGGCGACGCGCAGTTGCCATTCGACCAGGTCCAGCCCCGTCACCATCTCGGTGACCGGATGTTCGACCTGAAGCCGTGTATTGATCTCCATGAAGTAGAACGCGCCGTCCGCGCCCACGATGAACTCCACCGTGCCGGCGTTGACGTAGTCGATTGCGTGCGCGGCCTGGACCGCGGCCTCGCCCATGGCAAGGCGCAATTCAGGTGTCAGGAAAGGAGATGGCGATTCCTCCAGGATCTTCTGGTAGCGGCGCTGCGCCGAGCATTCGCGCTCGTTGAGATGGATCGCGTGACCGTATGCATCGCCGAAGATCTGGATCTCGATGTGGCGCGGGGTTTCGATGTAGCGTTCCAGCAGCACGCGATCACGCCCGAACGCATTCTTCGCCTCGCGCTGGCAGCTGATGAGGTTTTCGCAAAACTCGCCGGCGTGACGCACGATGCGCATGCCCTTGCCGCCGCCGCCATGCGCAGCCTTGATCATCAGCGGATAACCGATGCGATCGGCTTCGCGCTGCAACCCGGCGGAATCCTGTTCGGCGCCGGTGTAGCCCGGCACCACCGGCACGCCGGCGGCGGACATCAGATCCTTGGCGCCGGCCTTGGAGCCCATCTTGCGCATCGACGCCGCTTTGGGACCGATGAAGACCAGACCCGCGGCCTCGACTGCATCGGCGAAGTCGGCATTCTCGGAAAGGAAGCCGTAGCCAGGATGGATCGCTTGCGCGCCGGACTGTTTCGCCGCGGCCAGGATCACCTCACCCCGCAGATACGATTCGCCCGGTGCCGATCCGCCGATGTGAACCGCGGTATCGGCGAGGCGAACATGGCGCGCACCGCGGTCGGCTTCGGAATACACCGCGACGCTGCGGATGCCCAGTCGGCGACAAGTACGGATGACGCGGCAGGCAATTTCGCCGCGGTTGGCGATGAGGATGGTGTGGAACATAGGGCTCACATTCGGCCTGACAGTTCGTGCTCTTCTCCCTCCCCTTCAAGGGGAGGGCCGGGGTGAGGATGGTTCTGATCCCGCAACGCTTCAAGTATCGCCGCAAGCACATCGTCGGTATGTTGCAAAATGTCGTTGTTCCAGAATCGCAAGATCCTGAAGCCGGCGTGGATCAAGGATTCATCCCGACTCTCGTCAATCGATTGCCTGTGCTGGCCACCATCGGCTTCCACCACCAGCATGCGTTCTAGGCAAACAAAGTCGAGAATGTACTGTTCGTAGGGATGTTGGCGACGGAACTTGAAATTGCCAAGCAATCGGTTCCTCAAGCGTCTCCAAAGTGCTCGCTCCGCGTCGGTCGAGGCTTTCCGAAGTTTGCATTGCAGCTTCGGAACAAGAATGTAGTTGCTGGTTTGCCCGCGCATAAAGCTCTCCAGCCAGAACCATCCTCACCCCAACCCTCCCCTTGAAGGGGAGGGAGTTGCAGGTCGCGAGCGAAGCGCGACAACAACAAATTCACGCGCTCCACTTCGGCCGTCGCTTCCCGAAGAACGCATTCAACCCTTCCTGCCCTTCCTCCGACACCCGCAGGCGGGCGATCAGGTCGGCGTTTTCTTCATCCAGCGCGCGGCATTGCTTGGTTTCCGGTTTGGCGATGCGATGCACGAGACGTTTGGCTTCGATCACCGCGATTGGCCCGACCGCGCGCAGGAGCTCGATTTCGGACTGCACGGCGGCGTCGAGCTGTTTTTCCGGTACCGCGCGATGCAGCAGGCCGATGCGTGTGGCCTCGTGCGCGTCGAAGATCTCGGCGGTTAGGAAAAAGCGACGTGCCTGACGGGCGCCGATCGCATCGATCACATACGGCGAGATTACCGCGGGTACCAGACCGAGACGGGCTTCGGTGAGGCCGAATTTGGCGCTTTCGACGCCGATGGCGATATCACAGCAGGCGATCAGTCCGACGCCGCCGCCGAACGCGGCCCCGTTGACGCGCGCGATGGTGGGTTTGTCGAGGTGATTCAAGGTACGCATCAGTTTGGCAAGTTGCCGCGCGTCCTTGCGATTGTCCTTTTCGCTGGCTTGCGCCATGCGCCGCATCCAGCCCAGGTCGGCGCCGGCCGAGAACGACGCGCCCTCGCCGGTCAACACCACGATTCGCACGCGCGCGTCCTCTTCCACCGCGCGCAGCGCGTCGGTCAATTCGCCGATCAGGACGTCGTCGAAGGCGTTGTGCACCTCCGGGCGGGCGAGGGTGATGACGCCGATGCCTTCCTTGCGGGTGATGCGTAGCGTCGCGGCCATGCGGGTTTCCTCCGTCGTTCCCTTACATTCTGGCTCTTCTGGAACTCGTGTGGGTGAATTCGGCGGCTTGAGGCTCATCAAGTACCTGTAGCAGCGGCCATTGGCGCAGTTCGCGGCGCTGCCGGTTTTGCGCTGAATTTTGCGATCATCCGCCGATGAACACACAGCTCAAGAAAAAGCGCCTGCTCGACGCGTACCGGTTCCCCGGTTTTCGTCCGCTGGATGAAGTCAAAGGGGTGTTCGGCGATCCGCTGGCGCGGGTCGTGACGCTGGTTCGGCGCTCAAAAAAACACGCTGCGGTGCCTGCGGCCGCGAGCAGAAGGGCTGGTACGACCGGCGCCGGCGGACGGTGCGCGACCTGCCTTGCGGGCCGTACCGCGTCTTCCTGGAGTTCGAGGTCCGGCGCGTCGACTGCCGCCGTTGCGGCGCGGTGAAGCGCGAGGCGCTGGACTTCCTGGCGG
>JBKJTK010000229.1:0-5926 GCA_046590875.1 Chiayiivirga sp. | reverse complement strand
ATCGCCGCCTCACGCTCGAGAACGAACTGCGCGAGGCGCTGGCCAACGATCGCTTCCTGCTGCACTACCAGCCGCAGGTCGATCTGGAAACCGGGCGCGTGGTGGGCCTGGAGGCGTTGGTTCGGCTGCAGATGGATGGCGCGCCGCCGCGCAACGCGGGTGAGTTCATCGCGACCGCAGAGGACAGCGGTCTGATCTTGCCGCTGGGCGAGTGGGTGCTGGACACGGCGTGTCGCCAGTTGCGTGACTGGCGCGCGCAGGGCTTCGCAGCATTGCGGATCGCGGTCAACGTGTCATCCGTGCAGTTGCGGCAACGGGATTTCGCCGGGAGACTTTCGCAGGTTTGCGCCGTGCACGGGCTACCGACATCGGCGCTTGAGATCGAGCTGCGCGAATCGGTGCTGATGGACGATCCAAGGATGGCCCAGGGCGTGCTGGAACGACTTGCAAGCGCCGGCGTGTCGGTGGCCGTCGACAACTTCGGCACCGGGTTCTCCAACCTGGTTCAGCTGCGCCGCTTCCATCTCAGCCGGCTCAAGATCGATCGCGGCTTCGTCGCCACGCTCGAATCGGAACCCGAACACGCGGTCGTGGCCGATGCGATCGTTTCACTCGGGCACACGCTGGGCATGCGCGTGATCGCCGAAGGCGTGGAATCCGCGAGTGCCCTGGCGCGCCTGCGCGCACTGGGCTGCGACGAAGCGCAGGGGCACTTCCTCAGCCTGCCGCTCGCCGCCGAAGACGTTTCGGCCTGGCTTGCCAAGCACAATCCCGGCGAGTCTCTCACTGCGAGTCGCTGACACCCGTGCGCCTGGGGTGGCTGGCGCACGAACGCGATGTGGTCGTGCTCTTTCCGAACCGCGGGTCTCGACAGCCTCACCCGCACCTGACCTCGGATCACTCGGCGGCGCGGCGGCAGATAAAGAAGCCGTTGAGCGTGAGCCTGCCCGTGCGCGGATCGGCACTCAGCTTGTTCGGCGCCGTGATGTCGCTGCAGTGGAACACGCTGCCTCCGTCGTAGAAGATCAGGCGATTCCATTTCGCAGGGATTGCGGCGGTTTTCTCGAACCACGCATTCGAGCCGGTCTGGTATCCCTCCCGCAGTCCGTATTTCGCGCTGAAGTCGGCGGCATCCAGACTGCCTGATTCATGGATCAGCATCGCAATCTCGGATTCGGATTTCCTCGGCACAAAGAAGCCGGTGCCGCCCATTGCGGCATCGTGAAACAGGTACAGCACCGAAGCCGCGATGCAGCGATCCGGCGCGATCTCGATCCGATCGCGGTGGCAGATCCATTGGCGCGGCGACATCTGTTCCGGCGCCAGCGTCGCGAGCGCGAGTCGGCTGTACATGCGCAGCGTGCGGCGCGCACCGAGACGGCGCCGGATGTGCAGCGCGAAGAATTCGTTCAGACGCGCGGAGAGCGCGTCGGGCATGCGTAGCTCGAGGCCCGGGTAGGCGTTATGCGGCGAGGCGGCGAACTGAGTGCGGTGCTGGGCGGCCAGCTCGACCCAGCGCTCCGGGTCCGTCAGCGCGTTATCGATCACCAGGCAGTTATGCGCTGGCGTGATCGGCACGACCTCGATGGTGGGGTGTGGATGAAACATTCAGGCCGGTCCGACCGCATTCAAGGCGTCTGCGCGGCGAAACGGATTGCCTGGCCGCCGCCCGCCGCGAGACGCAGGACGAGCGTATCGGCGCTGGTCACCTCGCGTGTTTCGCGGATGAAGGAGAACGGCGCGGTCTTCCAGTGCGCGTCGTCGCCGTCGCGATAGATGGTCGCGAGGTAGCGGCGACCGGGATCGAGAAACGACAGCGGCAGCGGCAACACGCGGCCGTATTCGTCGGTCACGCTGCCCAGATACCAGTCCTCGCTGTTGCGGTCCTTGCGCGCGATCGTCACGTAGTCGCCGACCTCGCCGTTCAATACGCGCGTCTGCGACCAGTCCGTCGGCACCTCTTTGATGAACTGGAACGCTTCGGGTTTGGCCTCGTAGTGTTCGGGCAAATCCGCCGCCATCTGGATCGGGCTGTAGATCACCACATATTGCGCCAACTGCTTGGCGAGTGTGCTCTGGAACTTCATTCCGCCGCGCCCGAGCAGACTGACGACGCCCGGGGTGAAATCCATCGGCCCGGCAAGCATGCGGGTGAAGACGAGATTGGCTTCGTGCTCGGGCGGGTTCGGTGGCTGGCCCCAAGCGTTGTACTCCATGCCGCGTGCGCCTTCGCGCGCGATCCAGTTTGGATAGGTGCGGCGCAGGCCGGTGTCCTTGATCGGCTCGTGCGGGTTGATCGCGATCCGGCGCTTCGCGGCCTCCTGCACCACGCGCAGGTGATGGCGCGACTGCCATTGCCCGTCATGCCATTCGCGCAGCACCGGGCCCTTGGCGACGTCCTGGCGTTCGATCTGCCCGGCATCGCACACGTAGCCAGTCTTGACAGAATCAATGCCCAAGCGCGCATACAGATCCAGCGCCGCGCCGAGCTGGCGCTCGTAGTGGCTGACCGCGCAGGCCGTTTCATGATGCCCGATCAGATGCACGCCTTTGCCCTTCGCATACGTCGTGAGCGCCTCGATATCGAAATCCTCCGTCGCCCGGGTAAAGTCGAAGTTCCAGCCGTTGCTGAACCACTCACCGTCCCACCCCGGATTCCAGCCTTCCACCAGCACGCCGCGGAAACCATGGGTCGCGGCGAAATCGATGTAGCGGCGGGTGTTGGCCGTGGTCGCGCCGTGCTTGGCGCCACGGGCCCAGCTCTGCGTGTCCAGGTGCAGCGACCACCACACTCCCACGTATTTGGACGGCGTGAACCAGCTCACGTCGCCAAGCGCGTTGGGCTCGTTGAGATTGAGGATCAGGTTGGATTCGACCAGGCCGCCGGCACGGTCGGCAATCTGCAGGGTGCGCCACGGAGTGTGGAATGGCGCATCGCGGCGCACCTTCCAGCCTTCCGAAGCCGGCGCAAGCTGGGCGCGGAAGCGCTGGCCTTCGACCCGACGCAGCCACATCGAGGCGTAGTCGACCAGCGCTGCCTCGTGCAACGCGAGATGCAGTCCGTTCGCCGTGCGCAACGTCATCGGTGTATGCGCCTGCGAGACCTCGGTCAAGGGGGTGCGCTGATAGAGATATTCGTAGCGGTTCCATTCGCCGGCCGGAATCCACCACGCGGTCGCCGGATCGGCGATCACAATCTCGGTCAGCTCCTCGTCGATGATGATCTCTGGCGAGCCCGTGGGCTGCGGAAATTCGTAGCGAAAGCCCAGGCCGTCGTCGTAGACGCGGAACACCACGTCGAAGCGGCGCTTGAGGTTGACGGTTTCGCGCAGACTCGCCCGCAGCTCGCGGTAGTGATTCCGGATGTAGCGGCTTTCGCCCCAGGGCTGCTCCCAGGTCTCGTCGACGTCCTGCGTGCGTTGCGTGTCCATCATCAAATTGCGTTCGAGGCGGCCGGTGCGCAGCAGGAAACCCAGACGCGACGGCGCGATCACCGGCTCGCCGAGGCGATCGACGCGATAGCTCAGGCGACCGTCGTCGAGTTCGAGCGTGACGCGCAGGATCTTGTCGGGAGAGTCGATGCTGGCGACGGTGACGGGCGCAGCAACGGCGAAGGCGGGAACCAGCAGAAGTGCGAGCAACGGGCGTAGCGACATTTGGAACCTCGGAAGCTGCCATCCATCGGACAAAACTGCGAGCGCGCCGAACTCCTCCCTCTCCTTCAAGGAGAGGGCTGGGGAGAGGATGGTGTTGGCTTCAAACTTCGCGGCATGATCGACACCATCCTCACCCCAGCCCTCCCCTTGAAGGGGAGGGAGACAAGCAGTCGTTTACGCCGCCGCACAATGCTTCGCAACAAACTGCTCGTGCGTTGGCATCGCGGCGCTCGCGCGCTGCAGCACCCCGCGCACGCCATCGGTCAATTGCTCCAACTCCGCATCGCTGAGCAGATCGACCATCGGGTGGTAGGACGCCGGCATCACGTTCTGGCCGAGCAGCACCTGCACCCAGCTCGCCTCGGTAAACAATTCCTCGTGCTCGCGGAACACCCGCCCATGGCTGCGGAACAGGTCGAGCTTTTCCTGCAACGTGTCCGGTACCGTCATCTCGCGATTTCGCACCCAGTAATCGGAATCCGTGCGTTCGTTCGCCTTGTAGTGCAGCACGATGAAGTCGCGCGCGCGCATGTACTCGAACTGCACCTGGCGGTTGTACTCGTCGATGTCGCGCTGATCGAAGCCGCGATCGGGAAAGAAACTGATCAGCTTGGAAATGTTCTGCTGGATGAAGTGGATGCTGGTGGATTCCAGCGGCTCCATGAAGCCGCTCGCCAGACCGACCGCGACGCAGTTCTTGTTCCAGAACTTGCGCCGCATGCCACCGGTGAAGCGCAACTGGTGCGCCTCGACCAACGCCGGTCCGTCGAGATTCGCCATCAGGATCGCGTGCGCCTCGTCGTCACTGATGTAATCGCTGCAATACACGTGCCCGGTGCCGATACGGTGTTGCAGCGGAATCCGCCACTGCCAGCCGGCCTTGTGCGCGGTGGCGCGGGTGAACGGCGACAGGCGCTCGGCCGAGCCACACTGGATCGCCCAGGCGCGGTTGTTGGGTAGCCAGTGACTCCAGTCCTCATAGCCGGTCTTCAAGGCCTGCTCGATGAGCAGCGCGCGGAAGCCCGAGCAGTCGATGAAGAGCTCGCCCTCGATGCGTTCACCGCTCGCCAGTTGCACTGCCTCGATGAACCCATCTCCGGCGCGCAGCGCGGTGTCCACGACCTTGCCTTCGATCCGGCGCACACCGCGTGTCTCAGCGAGACTGCGCAGATAGCGCGCGTAGAGCGTGGCGTCGAAATGAAACGCGTAGGCGATGTTGCTCAGCGGCGAATTGGGCAGGTCGGCCGAACGCATGAACTTGTTGGCGCGCGCCGCGACGCTGTTGAATACGTACTCGTCCAGCGCCTCCGCGCGACCGGCCCGCTGCAGCTTCAGCCAGTAGTGATGAAACGGCACCTGGCCCAGATCGCGCCCGCCGATCGGACCGAAGGCGTGGTGATACATATGATCAAGCCGAGTCCAGTTGACGAACTCGATCCCCATCTTGATCGTGCCCTGGGTCTGGCGCAGGAACTCGTTCTCGTCCAGACCCAGCGTGGCATTGAACAGCCTCAACGGCGGGATCGTCGCCTCGCCCACGCCGACGGTGCGGATTTCATCGGATTCGATCAGGCGGATATCGAGCCGATCACCGAACAATCGCGACAGCACCGCCGCGGACATCCAGCCCGAGGTGCCGCCGCCGACGATGACTACTTTCTTGATGCGGGTGTCGTCCATGGATCCTCACGTTGATTGATGCCTGCTCGGTGCTCCCGCCCCTCCCCTGCCTTTGCCGGGGAGGGAGCGACGCTATTCGACAACGTACACCACCGCCGTTCGCGCCGGCACGGTGAAACTCCCGCTTGTCGCGTCGAACGCAGACTCCTTTACTGCGCGCCGATCCCTCGCGCCCGGGGCCCGATGCACCGGATGCAGCCGATACGCCTTGCCACGCTCGCTATCCAGAATCAGCGACTGCGCCTGCAGGTCCGCATTCACCAGATACAACACCTCGGCAAACCCGGCGCCCTCCCGTCCGCGCCCGTCGAGATGACCGACCAGCACCGTGGGCACCTGAGTCGGCCCGCTGTTCGGGAAGCGCAGTCGCTGCTGCACGTCCTCGGCGCGGCGCAGCCGGAATAGCGTCGAACTTGCGCGGATGCGAAGCAGGTCGCGGAACGCATCGCGCATCCATTCGATCTCGTCCGGCCCGGGCTTGATCGCGGCATCGGCCAGCCGCGGACGCATCCAGTTCCAGCTCGCCTGATTGTCGCGCTGCGGCGGCAGGCCCTCGCCGAAATGGTTGTCGCGGTAGCTCCAGTCGAGCC
>JBKJTK010000085.1:0-3007 GCA_046590875.1 Chiayiivirga sp. | reverse complement strand
GGCTCCCCAATGTCCGGCTTCGAACACAGCCTCTTGCTTTCGCCCGACGGACGCTACGCCGCCCAATCGATCCTGATCGGGAGCGAAGTCCGTTCCTACGTCTTCGACCGCCTTAGTCCAGGCGTTACCAGCGGTAACTTCGTCGCCGACAGCATCGGCAGCGTGGCAGCCTCCTCGGGCGCTGGCTTCGTCGCAAGCGCGGTGTGCAGCTTCACCAACACGTATATTGCATACGTCTGGATCAACTCGCGTGCCGGCGGCGGTGCGTACCAGGGCATCGCCGACGGCACGCTCGAAACCTGTGGCTTTGGCATCGACATCACACCCAAGGGCGACCTGATCGCGGTCTCGCTGCCACGCCTGGTGATTCCAAGTTTCGGACCGCAGTCGACCCAAGAGATTTTCGTCGTCAAAAATCCGCTTTACCAGCCCTTACCGCAAAATCTCGCCCAGTACCAAGGCGGCATCCCGGCCAGCAGCAGCAATGTGAAATCTTCGGTCGACGGCAAGCTGGCGGTTTTCCAGTCCGATATTCCAGCCGAGCAACTGCTCTGCTTTGACGCCGAGTCGCAGGTCTACACGCCGGGCTGCGCACCAGCCGACACCAATGCGCGCTCCGATATCTTCCGCTTCGACCGCGACAGCAATAGCGTGGAACTGGTCAGTTCCAGCGACGGATTGATCGCCTTCGGCGGACAGAATCCGGACATCGATCTGCGTGGCGAGGCGATCGTTTTCGAGGCACTGGACTCAGGCATCCCGGCCAAGGATCTGCGCGACGGCAAGCACTATGGCACCCGCACCCACAAGGGCAGCGTCCTCTCGATCTTCCTCGCCAATCTGGTGCGTGGCACGTCTCAGCGCACCGCGCGCCGCATGTCGGTGGGACGCAGTGGCGCGCCGCCGGATGGCAACAGCGTCAATCCGTCGATCTCGGGCAATGGACAGATCGTCGTCTTCGCGACCGATGCCAGCAACGTCAATCCGGACGTCGACACCAACGTCGTGCGCGACGTGGTTGCGGTGGAAGTCGGCACTGGTACGGTCCGCTGCGTGTCGTCGTGTCCCGGTGCCGTGGCGAATGCGCCGAGCGATTTCCCCAGCGTCAGCAACACGGGCCACGTCGCACTGCAAACCCGCGCCGACTCGCTGGTCAAGGAGTACCGCGGCAAAGCCAGCAGTGCCTTCAACCAGATCGCCGTGTTCGATCTGCAACGCCGCACCAGCCGCACTGTCTCGCGCGAAGCCAGCGGACAACCGGGGAGTGGCGATAGTGGGCGTGCGCACATCTCGCTCTCGGGCAACGCGGTGGTCTACCAGAGCGCGGCGCCAATCACGGTCGACGATGCCAACGGCCGCACCGACATCTTCCTCGCCAACCTCATCAACAATTCCAACCAGCGCATCAGCCGCAAACCACCGCCCGGCGGCAAGGCCAATGCACACGCGCCCAAGGCCACGGCCGGTGTCGAGGATGGCGATAGCCTGCGCCCCACGATCTCGGGTGATGGACGCTTCGTCGCCTTCCAGACCACCGCGACCAACCTGGTCGACACCGACGCCAACGGCGTGACCGACCTGGTCGTGGCCGATGCCCGCAGCGGCGAGCTCCGCCGGATCTACCAGGGCTTCGGCGGCGTGGAGACCGATGGCGCCAGTGAAACGCCGCATCTGAACAACAACGGTACCCATCTGGGCTTCCATTCCTTTGCTACCAACCTCAACGACATTGGCGACACCAACCTGGCCACCTCCGAACCCTATGTTCGCGATAACCCGCAGACGGTGAACGTAGTGTTCTTCGATGCGTTTGAGTGAACGGTAGCCCACGGCTCCCGGCCAGTCGGACCGCCCTGCGACTGGGGTTCGGTGCGGACGCCTCCGGTCCATTGCTACCTACCCTGGTAAACACGACACTGGCCGCTGGGTAACAGACTTAACGTTTTCTGTACTAATCTAGGGCGTCACTGTCCGCGCCTTCCATTGGGGGAACACTCATGAAGCACCGCAATCTGTCCTGTGCCGTCGCCATCGCCTTGCTTGGTCTCTCCGGCGCCGCCTCGGCGATCACCGATGTCGAGAACAATTCGTCGATTCCGTTCAGTTTCTCCAGTCCAGGCGCGCGCAGCCTCGGCATGGGCGGCGCCTTCATCGCGGTCGCCGACGATGCGACCGCTGCCTATACCAATCCGGCCGGCTTGACCGGGCTGGGCATCGAGCAGCAGATCGGGGTGGAATTTCGCCACACCGGCTTCGACGATGAGTTCGTGCAGGGCGGCTCGGCCTCGGCCGACGCCTCGGATCTGAGCGGCTTGAACTACGACAAGGCTTCGGATTCGGCATCCAACCTCTCGTTCCTGTCCTGGGTGATGCCGCGCGATAACTGGGCACTGGCGCTGTATCGGCACGAACTGGTGAATTACCAGAACAGTTACTCGACCGATCCGATCAACATCGGCACCGCGGGCGCCTTCATCCTGCCTTACGACGCGACCACCGATCTGGAGATCATCAACTACGGGGCGAGCTTCGGCTACAAGGTCAACGACCATTTGTCGTTGGGCGTCGGCCTGTCGTGGTACGACTTCGAAATCGAAACCGACGAGACCCGCTACAACCCGCAGATCAACAACCAAGTGGTGTCATCGCAGCGACAAGACGGCGGCGATCACGATTTCGGCTTCAATCTTGGTTTGCTCTTCCGTGGGTCGGACGCTTTCAGCATTGGGTTGACCTACCGCAGCGCGCCGGAATTCGAATACCGCGCCACCAATGTCGCCGGCCCCGCCTTCCTCGCCGACAATCTCGGCCTCCAGGGCGTGTTCACCGGCCAGTTGCTGGCGGACAAGAACACGCGTTTCAAGGCGCCGGATACCTTGGGTGTCGGCTTCAACTGGCGCCCGTCGGACAACTGGTCCTTCAGCCTGGACGTCAACCACGTCAACTATTCCAACGGCACCGAATCGATGCAGAACGCCTTCCTCAACGATCCGGGCAATCCGCTCAC
>JBKJTK010000148.1:0-13383 GCA_046590875.1 Chiayiivirga sp. | reverse complement strand
GGTACAGATGGCGGAACTCGTTGTCACTCTTGCACAGGGCTTCGATCTCGGATTGCGGTTGTGCTTCGAACATCACTGACCTCCTCTCGCGCAGAAACAAACGCCTCGCGCGGCAAGCCGGGCGAGGCGTCCAAATTCCGGGTGCTTCAGGCGCGATGCGCGGGCCAAGTCCCACCACGAGGCACGCGCCAGCAGGCTTGCGGCGGCGGTCTCCGAAGGGGCTATGGATGCAGTCATCGGCCGGTCTTCTCGAGGCCGTGCAAAATCGGGATGTGCACGGGGAACCGACGCTACTCCCGGGTTTTGAGGGGCGCAAGTGGCACGTCAAGCCCTTGATTTGGAAGTGTCTCGGCGTGCCTTGAACCGATCGGGCGCGGCACTCACCGCGTCGGGAGATTTCTTTTAAATCAATAAATTAGGCCGTACGCCTGCGGCTGTGATGAAGACAGGCCGTTGATTTTTCAGCACTACTTCCCTGCGCCCTGCACCACAATTTCGACCCGCCGGTTGCGAGCCCGACCCTCGGCGCTGGCGTTGTCGGCGATCGGGCGGTCTTCGCCCACGCCCACCGCATTGAGCCGCGCGGCCTCGATGCCGTCTTCGATCAGTGCCGCGCGCACTGCATCGGCGCGTCGCTGCGACAACACCTGGTTCGCATTCGCGCTGCCCTGGCCATCGGTATGACCCTCGATCGTTACCGCCTGGCCGGGATAGCGCTGCACGAACTCGACCACGCGTTGCAGGTTTGCCCGCGCTTCGGACAGCAGATTCGATTGCCCGCTCGCGAACGCATCGCCTGCCAGCGTCATCACCTGTCCGCGCGCATCGCTGCGCGCGGTCATCGACAGCAATTGCAGCCGCAAGCTATCGGCTGCAGCACCGGCGAGATCGGCTTCCTGACGCGCCAGCGAGGCTTCCTCGGCTTGCGCCTGTGCCACGCGCCGCGATTGCGCGGCTTCGGCCGAGGATTGCTCACTCAACGCGATCGCGCTGGCGGCGGTTTCCTGTGCGCGCTCGGTTTCCTCGGCGCGGGCCAGACTCTGCAAGCGCAGCTTATCGGCTTCCAGTCGCGCCAGTTCGGCGTCGCGCCGGCTGGCGTCGAGCAGGATGCGGTCGCGCTCGCGTTCGAGCTGGGCCAGCTGGCGCTCGCTTAATTCCGCCTCGGCCGCCGCACGCGCGGTTTCCAGTCGGCGCTCGGCCGCATAGGCTGCCGCTTCGCGCTCGCGACCGCCGATCAGCGCCAGCGTTTCGATCGACTGGCGCGCGCGCATGCGTTCGCCCGAGGCCAGCGGCCCGAGGCTGGGGTCGCGATCCAGCGCCTGGATCGCGCTTTCCAGTCGATCCAAGGCCGGATCGCGCTTTGGCGCGCTGGCGCAGGCGCTCAGCAGCAGGCAGACGACGCCAATGACGCCTGCTCCAGTTTGAAAGCGATTCATGGCCCGTTCTCCCCGCCGAGCAGTTCACGCCGCAGGCGGGCGTTCTCTTCACTTTGCTGCTGCACCGCGGCGCGCCCGGCGGCAGCGCGACTGCGAGCACCGGCGAGCGTAGCGTTCAGTTCGGCCTGTCCAGCCTGCGTCCGCGCGGCGTCGTAGTCGCGCTCCTGCATGGAAATCCGCGCGGCAGCCAGTTTCTCCTCCGCAAACCCGAGCTCGACCGGGGCGAAATCGTCGGCGCGGGCCGCGCGCGCGGCGGCAATCGCGGTATCGGCCTCGTCCAGCAGACCGATCGGCGGCGGCGCGCTGGCGCAGCCGGCCAGCATCAGCCCCAGCAACGAGATCAATCGGAGTCCAAATACGTGGATTTCTTGACGGGTTCGTGTCATATCATTGTGACGCTTTGTGACGACACCAGACGGCATCAGGCCACTGGTATTGTGGAAAGCCCGTCGCTGCGATGCAACGGGCGCGAGGCCTTTGCGACGTCGTACACAAAAACCAGGGGGGCGGGCACATGGATATCGGGTATTTCCTCAAACTGATGACGGAAAAGAACGCGTCGGACATGTTCCTGACGACGGGCGCCCCGGTAAACATCAAGGTTGAAGGCAAGCTCTACCCGCTGGGCAACACCGGCCTGCCGGCCGGCATGGTGAAAAAGATTTCCTACTCGTTGATGGATGAAGGCCAGGTGCCGCAGTTCGAGCGCGACCTGGAACTCAATATGGCGATCGCGGTGAAGGACGCCGGCCGTTTCCGCATCAACGTGTTCAAGCAGCGCGGCGAGATCGGCATGGTGATCCGCGCGATCAAGAGCGAGATCCCGAGCATCGAACAGCTCAAGCTGCCGAATATCCTGAAAGAAATCATCATGGAACCGCGCGGGCTGGTGCTCGTGGTGGGTTCCACCGGCTCGGGCAAATCAACCTCGCTGGCCGCGATGATCGATCACCGCAACACGCATACCTCAGGCCACATCCTCACCATCGAGGACCCGATCGAATTCCTGCACCGCCACAAGAAATCCATCGTCAACCAGCGCGAAGTCGGGCTCGACACCCACGGCTTCCACAACGCGCTCAAGAACGCGATGCGCGAAGCCCCTGACGTGATCCTGATCGGCGAGATCCTCGACCAGACCACGATGGAAGCCGCGATCGCTTTCGCTGAAACCGGGCATCTGTGCCTGGCCACGCTGCACTCCAACAACGCCGACCAGACGCTCGAACGCATCCTCAACTTCTTCCCCGAGTCGGCGCACAAGAACATCCTGATGAATCTGTCGCTGAACCTGAAGGCGGTGATCTCGCAGCGTCTGGTCATCGGCAAGGACGGCAAGCGTCTGCCTGCCTCGGAAGTGTTGATCAACACTCCGGTGATCCGCGACATGATCCGTCGCGGCCAGGTGCACGAGGTCAAGGAAGCGATGGACAAATCGCTGGAGGAAGGCATGCACACCTTCGACCAATCGCTGTTCCGGATGTACAAGGACGGCAAAATCGAGCTCGAAGAGGCCCTGCGCAAAGCCGACTCACGCGATGGCCTCGCGCTCAAGATCCGCCTCTCCGAAGGCGCCAGCGGCGAACACGATCCGTACGCGGATGCGATGAGCGGGAATTCTGCCGCGCAGCAGACGGATAGTTACGGCTGAGGCCGGCGGCGCCCGGCTGGCGCGGTGGGGAGCCGCCCAGAAGTGTTCCGGGACAGACATTTGGCAGTCATGAATGCGCTGCGAGCCAGGTCGCGTTGACGGAATTGTGAGGCGCCTCTCCCCCGTTTCGGGCACGCGTCACTTTATGCCCTTGACTTCGTTTGCTAGAGTCCGCCGCTCGCCGCTGCGGAAACGCATCCGGCGCCTGGGGCCGCGACCGCGGCTGGAGTTGTTTTCTGATTGGGGGTTTTCATGTCATTTGCCTCGTCGCGCGGTAAGCGCGCGCTGACGCGTACGCGCGTTTCCGTTGCCACCGCACTCGTGCTCTACGGCGCCAGTGTGCTCGCCTCTCCCTCCATGCTCGCCACCCACGCCAGCGCCGACCACGTGCTGCTGCCGGCGGGCGTCTATACCGGCAACGAGCCTGGCGCCTTGCTGGTACAGGACTACGGTTCGCTGCAGTTGTGGCGCATCGACGCGGCACATCGCCACGAATTGAACTCCGTCGCGCGCAATGTCGCGAAGCTGCAGAGTCGCGCCGTGTTGTTTGAAGCCGGCGAGTTCGACGTCGCGCGTCCGTCGCCCGTGCCGGCGGCTTTCGCGATCGAGAAGGGTGACGAGTCGCGCATTCACCTGATCCAGTTCAACGGACCAGTCACCGATGCACTGATGGGCAAGATCCAGGCGTCGGGCGCCCTTGTCGTCGCCTCATTGTCCGGCAATGCCTATGCATTGCTGGCCGATTCCGAAACCGCGTCGCGGCTGGTGCGTTCGATTGGTACCGATGCGATGCTGCGCGCGGTCTCAGCGCTGCCTTCGTTCTACAAGCTGGGAGGCGGCCTCGCCGAGCGCGCCCAGGTCGGCCTGTCGCCGGGCGCGGAACTCGACGTCACGGTGCAGATCGCGCGTCATGCCGCCTCGGGCAGTTCCAAGGCGGTGATCGAATCGCTGCACCGCGGCGCCGATGCGCCAGTGTGGGACAACCGTCTGACCAAGGAATCGCTGCGTCTGCGCATTACTGAGACCGATCTAGTCACGATCGCCAACCTGCCCGACGTGTTCGCGGTCGAACCGTTCCTGCCGCGCCGCAAGTACGACGAAGTGCAGGCCCAGATCATCGCGGGCAACTTCGACGGCGCGCAGACCGGCCCCTCGGGCATCGGTTATCGCGCCTGGTTGGCAGCACGCGCGTTCCCGACCACGCCGGCCAGCTACCCGATCATCGACGTGGTCGATGACGGCCTCGGAACCGGCGTGGCGAACACCGCAGGCAACGACGTGACCTTCCGCGACCTCGGCCTTGCCGCCAACGCGTCGCGCATCGCGTCGATCGGCAATTGCACGACCGATGCCGCCGGTGACGGCGTCGGCGGGCACGGCCACATCAATACCAATATCGTCGGCGGCTACGACCCGCGCGGCGACGCTGCCGGCATCCTGACTCCGTTCGAAGATCCCGAGGGCTTTTTGCGCGGCCAGGGTATCAGTCCCTACACCCGCCTTGCGCACACCAAGATCTTCACCAACGCCGGCGCCTACAACGTCAGCAACTGCGGCAGTACCGACGCCGGAGTGATCAAGTCGTCGCAGGATCGCGGCGCCCCGATCACTAGCAACTCGTGGGGCGCCAATACCGCCGGCAACTACGACGACAGCTCTGAAGCCTATGACATCGGTACCCGCGATGGTGACCTGGTCGAAGCCGGCAATCAGCCGATGATCCACATTTTCGCCGCCGGCAACGCCGGCAGCGGTGCGTCCACGGTCGGCTCACCCGCTTCGGGCAAGAACATGATCACCGTCGGCGCATCCGAGAACGACCGTCCGGGACCGGACGAGAGTGGCGCATGGACCGACGGATGCAACACCGGCGCGGCCGGTGCGAACAACGCGATGGACGTGATCGGGTTCTCCAGCCGCGGGCCGACCGAAGGTGGCCGCACCAAGCCCGAGGTCATTGCGCCCGGCACCCATGTGCAGGGGACGGCGAGCACCGCGCCTGGCTACAACGGAAGTTCGGTTTGCGACCAGTTCCGCCCGCTCGCCCAGACCGTGTACGCATCCTCGTCGGGCACCAGCCACTCGACCCCCGCGATCGCGGGCGTGGCGTCGCTGATGTACTACTTCCTGCAACAGCCTCCGCGCTCGATCGCGGCGCCGAGTGCGGCGCTGATGAAGGCGTACATGATGGCGAACCCGACCTACCTGACTGGCGTCAGCGCCAACGACACGCTGCCGTCGAACAGCCAGGGCTACGGCATGCCCAACATGGGCGCGGCGTTCGATCCCACGACGGTGCGGTTCATTGCCGACCAGACGACGGTATTCGCGGCGACCGGGAGCACGTTCTCCTTCTCCGGCGGCGTAGCCGACGCGGCCAAGCCGGTTCGGATTGCTCTTGCCTGGAGCGACGCCCCCGGCGCAATCACCGACACCACGCCACAGGTCAACGACCTGAACCTCACTGCCACCATCAACGGCATTGCCTACACCGGAAATCGCTTCACCGGCGCCAACAGCACCGCCGGCGGCGGCGCCGCCGACAGCGCCAACAACTACGAGGCGATCTTCCTGCCGGCCGGCACCACGGGTCCGATCCAGATCACGGTGACCGCGGCGAACATCGCCGGCAACGGCATCCCCAACGATGCCGGCGCCGATGCCACCGACCAGGACTTCGCACTGGTCTGCACCAACTGCGCGCAGACGCCGGACTTCTTCGTCAGTGTCACGCCACCCACCACGCAGTCGTGCGGCGTGGACAGCACCCCGTTCCCGGTCGAAGTCGGCGAGTACAACGGCTACGACGGAACGGTCGCGCTGACGGTCCCGGTGGTCGATCCGCAGATCAGCACCGTGGTCACGCCGAACTCGGGCGTGACGCCGTACAACTCGACCTTGACGGTCAACACGACGTCGGGTCTGACCAGCGGCAACTATGTGCTGACGATCAACGGCAACGATGGCACCAACACGCGTTCGGACACGGTCACGCTGCAGCACAGCGCCGCACTGGCCACCAGCCCGACGTTGACCGCGCCGGCGAATGGTGCGACCGACGTGGCGACGCGCCCGACGTTCACGTGGTCCGCTTCTGCCGGAGCCACCGAGTACGTGCTCGAGGTCGACAACGACGCGGCGTTCGGCAGCATCGACTACACCGCCACCGTTGCCGGTACGAGCCACCAGCCGCCCACCGGCCTCAGCGGCGCGACGACCTACAACTGGCGCGTGCGTGCACTGAACAACTGCGGCGCGTCGACCAACTCGCCGGCGTTCACCTTCACCACGGTGCCGCTGTTCTGTTCGACCACGCCGTTGGTGATCCCGGACAACATCGCGACGGGCGTCACCGGCACGATCACTGTCGCCAGTGGCAGCGCGCTGACCGATCTGGACGTCAAGTTGACGACCACCCACACCTGGATCGGCGACTTGATCTTCACCCTGCGCCACGTCAGCACCGGCACCGTCATCGCGCTGATGGATCGGCCGGGCGTCCCCGCCTCTACCAGCGGTTGCAGCGGAGACAACTTCGACATCTTCGTGGATGACGAGGGCACCGCCGCGGTCGAGACGTCGTGCACGAACACCACGCCGGCCTATGTGACCGGTGGACGGTTCACGCCGAATGCGCCGCTCTCGGGTTTCGACACGCAGAACTTCGCCGGCGCCTGGGAGCTCAACGTGGCCGATCGCGCCGGAGCCGACGTCGGTACCGTGACCGAATGGTGCCTGGTGCCGACGCAGGCGCCGACCACGGTGAATGGTGGCGACGATGCCTACGGCGCGAGCGAGGACGTGCAGTTGACGGTCACGGCCGCGACCGGCGTCCTGGCCAACGACACCGGCCCGGGTACGTTGACCGTCACGATCCTGACGCCGCCCACGCAGGGCACGCTGGTCGGAGGACTCGCGAGCAATGGCAGCTTCAGCTACCTGCCCGCGTCGAACTTCTGCAGCACGACGCCGGACACGTTCACCTACACCGTGTCCGACGGCACCTTGAGCGACACCGCGTCGGTGGCGATCACGGTGGCGTGCGTCAACGACGCGCCGGTGGCGGTGGATGATGCGTATGCGACGACCGAAGACGTGTCCGGTGGCCTCGCCATCGCCGCGCCCGGCGTGCTGGTGAACGACACTGATGCCGATACGGGTGCGGTGCTGACCGCAACGAGCGCGACCCAGCCCGCCAACGGCACGGTCGTGGTCGGTTCGTCCGGCAGCGTCACCTATACGCCGAACGCGAATTTCTGCAGCGCCACGCCCGATACGTTCACCTACCGCGCCAACGACGGCACCGCGAATTCCGCAGCGCCCGCAACGGTCAGCGTGACGGTCTCCTGCGTCAATGATGCCCCGACCGTGGTGCCGCCGGGGATCGCCGATCGCAGCGATGCGGAAGGCGCAGCGATCAGCAGCAGCATCGCGAGCAACTTCGCCGACGCCGATGTCGGTCAGACGCTGACCTTCACCGCCGACGTGTTGCCGGCCGGTCTGTCGATGAATGCAGCGGGCCTGATCAGCGGCACCCTCGCGTTCACCGCCAATGCCAGCAGCCCGTACACCGTTACGGTCACGGCCAATGACGGCAATGGCGGGACGGTGACTGATACGTTCGTGTGGACGGTGAGCGACACCAACCAAGCCCCGACCGTGGTGCCGCCGGGAATCGCCGATCGCAGCGATGCGGAAGGTGCAGCGATCAGCAGCAGCATCGCGAGCAACTTCGCCGATGCCGATGTCGGTCAGACGCTGACCTTCACCGCCGACGTGTTGCCGGCCGGTCTGTCGATGAACGCAGCGGGCCTCATCACAGGCACCATCCCGTTCACTGCCAATGCCAGCAGCCCGTACACCGTCACGGTGACCGCGAACGACGGCAATGGCGGCACGGTGACCGACACCTTCACCTGGACGGTGACCAACACCAACCAGGCGCCGGTGGTCAACGACCAGGGCTTCGTGGTGACGGTGGCCAGCGCCAACGGCACGGCAGTAGGCACGATCGTGTCGACCGATTCGGATGCCGGCGACACCCGCACAGTGAGCGTCACCGGCGGTACCGGTCAGACCGTGTTCGCGGTTAGCGCCGCGGGTGCGATCACGGTGGCGAACTCGGCCGGACTGGTCGAAGGCAACCTGACGCTCAATGTGACGGTCACGGATGCGGGCGGATTGAGCGACACCGCCGTCATCACGATCTCGGTTCTGCCTTTGCGCATCTTCAGCCACGGCTTCGAGGGCAACTGACCGACATCGAACCGGATCGCACGCTGCGATCCGGTTCGGAGCGAAAACGCAAAGGGCGGCTCATTGAGCCGCCCTTTTTTTGTGCCCAAGCCGAGCAGTCCCGGCTCACTGGGATTGAACTCGACATGCGGCTCGAGATGCAGCACGGACACGGCAATTGACGTCAGCTCTCGGGATCGCACTCCGGCCCGGACACAACCGACAGAGGACCCTCAATGGGGCTGTCCTTAGTCCGCGGTGATAGGTGCTTCATGCCGATTGCCACGGGCGTAGGTGCCAGCGAAACCAACTTGAGATCCTGATCAGCCTGAACACCAGCCTCAGCGCCGGGGCGACGTGCGTCACAGTTTGACATTTGTTGAATTGCGCACCGCCCAATGCGGGAGACCATCCGTGTCACGGGCACAGTGAAGTGCCCGAGGCGCGATTCCGCATGGGTTCCAAGTGACTTCCTGACACGCGGCCGCTGGCCGCGCGGCTTTCGGCTTGCCCGCTACTTTTGCAGGCGAGGTCCCCGATTCAGGGGCAGGGAGGCGCGCGCGTCGTTTTGCTTCGTCCCACCTCTCCATTCCGTCTTCGAGATTCCCATGATCGCTCGCCACGCCCTCGCCGTTGCACTCCTCACTGCGCTCGCCGGGGCCTCAGCGCCGCGCGACGTCGAAGCGGACACGCTTGCCGGCTTCAATCCCAAGGCCGCCGACACAGCGATCCTGAAAGCAGTGGAGAAACAGCCGTACTACGTGCGCCACAGGCGCGGGCGTGGTAACCCGGCCGAGATTGCATTGACGATGCAGGGCGCAGAGATCACCCATCGGTTTCCGGAGATCGACACCGTCGCGGTGATGCTGCCGGTGGCGGCGATCGAGGCGCTGCAGAATGCGATCAACTCCGCATCACACGCGGACATCGATTTCATGGAGCCGGTGCCCGAGCACAAGCCGGCGGCACAGGTTGTGCCCTGGAATGTCGACCAGTTTCAGTCCCGTGATATCTGGGATGTGAACCGCGACGGCCAGATCGACGGCGGTGCGCCGGATGGTTCGGGACTGAAGGTCTGCATCATCGACACGGGCTTCTTTGCGGCACACGACGATTTCCAGGGCATCACGGCAAGTGGCGTCTCCCAGATCACGGGCGAGAACTGGTTCGAAGACGGCAATGGCCACGGCTCACACGTCGCGGGCACATTCAACGCGGTCAACAACGATATCGGCGTGGTCGGCGTGCTGCCGGGCGGAGCCGAGTTTTTCATCGTGAAAATCTTCAACAACGCTGGCGTATGGGTCGCGGGCCAGTCCAATCTGGGTGCTGCTGCGACGGCCTGTCGCAATGCCGGCGCCAGTGTGGTCAGCATGAGTCTCGGCGGGGGCGCCAGCGCGACCGAGGAAGCCATCTTTCAGGCCAATTACGATTCCTTCGGGATCATCAACGTGGCGGCAGCCGGAAACGACGGCAACAACGTCGCCAGCTACCCGGCGAGCTATGAGTCGGTGATTTCGGTTGCAGCGATCGATCAGAGCGCGGTGGCGGCCGAGTTCACCCAGACCCCCAACTCCATCTATCCGACCCCAACCAACACCACGCCCCAGCCGAACACGGAGTGGGACGTCGTGGAATTCGCCGGCGGCGGCGTCAACGTGCTGTCCACGGTACCCGCGCCGAACGGCAGCGTACCGACTTACAGCGCCACCGTCAGTTCGATCGCATACGGCGGGACTCATGTCGCCGAATCCGGTCTCGGCACTGTCACGGGAACCCTGGTGAATGGCGGCTTGTGCACTACCGGCTCGGGCAATGCGAGCTGGAACAGCGCGATCGTTTTGTGCGAACGCGGCAGTGTCGCGTTCTCGGAGAAAATCAACGAAGTGCGGGCGCGCGGCGGCCGGGCAGCGATCATCTTCAACAACGTGCCGGGCGGTCTGGCGGCTACGTGCGGCGGCGGCTGCACTCAACCTTCGATTCCCGCGATCGGCCTGAGCCAGGCGGACGGGCTGTTCCTGCGCGGCAATCGGATCGGTCTCTCCACCACGGTGGTGGCCGACGATGGTACGTCGTGCACCAACTGCACCGGTGGCTACGATTTTTACAGCGGCACGTCGATGGCGACGCCCGGCGTAGCCGCCGCAGCGAGCTTCGTCTGGAACGCGTGCGGTGGACCGGCGCGCATCACCAACAAGGAGCTGCGCAAGCTGCTGCGCGACAGCGCCCTCGACCTCACCGGTACGCAGGCCGCCGACCCCGCAGTCGCTGGCGATACGCCAATCATCTATGGCGCCGGATGGGATCGCGTCACCGGCTGGGGACTGGTCCAACTGCGCAGCGCCTATGACCTGGGCGTCAGCCGCTTCGGCGCGGAGTGTTCGTTTGGCTTCAACGTCGCACCCACGGTGCTCGAGGTATGCGGCGCGACGACGCCAAGCGCGAGTTTCAATGTGACGATCCGACCGGAATTCACCGGCAGCGCGACGTTGTCCGCGAGCGGCGCGCCGGGCGGACCGAACGCGTTCAGCGTCAACCCGGTAGTGAATCCGACCAAGACCAGTATCTACACGGTGAACGGCATTGGCGCGCTCGCCACCGGCAATTATCCGATCACGTTCACCGGAACCCACACCACCACCCCAGCCAATACCGCAACCGAAGTCGCGACCCTGCGGGTGGCCTCCAACGCCCCGGGCACGCTCGCGCTTACCGCGCCGGCGAATGCCGCGACCAACGTCGCGACTTCGCCGACGTTGAGCTGGAGCGCGGCGGCGAACGCGTTCAAGTACACGGTTCAGGTCGCGACCGACGCAGCTTTTACAGCTGTGGTCTACTCCGCGACGGTCGCAGGCACGACGCACACGGTGGGGACGACGCTGGCGCCGGCAACGCAGTATTTCTGGCGAGTCACACCCACCAACACCTGCGGCAATGGCACCGCCTCCGCGACCTTCAGCTTCACCACTGACACGATGGTCTGTCTCGCGCCGAATCTGGCAATTCCCGACAACGTGGCCAGTGGTGCGAACAGCAACATCACCCTGTCCAGTGCGCGGCAGATCACCGATATGGATGTGTCGGTGGCCATCAACCACACCTTTGTCGGTGACCTGACCGTGACTCTGCGTCACGTCGAAACCGGCACGGTCGTGACCTTGCTCAATCGCCCCGATCGAACGGCAAATGGCAACTGCCAGCGCGACAACATCAATGCGATTCTCAGCGACGAGGCCGCAACCGCGGTCGAGGGCGTCTGTGCGAACGCGACGCCGACGATCAACGGCACATTCCGTCCGGTCGGTTTGCTCACTGGTTTCGACACGCAGAGCTATGGCGGAACCTGGACCCTCAACGTTTCCGACAACGCCGCCGCCGACACCGGCACGTTGGCGGACTGGTGCCTGATCCCCACGCTGGCCGCGGCCGCGAACAGCCCACCCAGCTTCACCTCGACCGCGGTTACCGCTGCGACTGAAGACGCCGCTTACACCTACAACATCACCACCGCCGATGTGGATGCCGGCGCGACGCTGACCTTGACCGCCCCGGTCAAGCCGGCGTGGCTCACGTTTACGCCGGGCGCGAATGGCGCCGGTACGCTCACTGGAACCCCGACCAATGCTCAAGTAGGCACTCACAACGTCACCTTGCGTGTCACTGACGGCATCGCGGCGCCGGTCGATCAGGTGTTCGTTATCACCGTGAGCAATACCAACGATGCACCCACGTTCACGTCGACCGCGGTCACCACCGCTACGGAAAACGCCGCCTACAACTACGCGATCACCACCGCGGACGTCGATGCCGGTGCCACGTTGACGATAACGGCACAGACCTCCCCGGCGTGGCTGACCTTTACCCCGGGCGCGAATGGCAGCGGCACCTTGTCAGGCACGCCGACCAATGCCCAGGTCGGCCCGCACAACGTCACCTTGCGTGTCACGGACGGCATCGCGGCGCCGGTAGACCAGGCCTTCACCGTCACGGTAGCCAACGTCAACGACGCACCGACGTTCACCTCGGTGCCAGTGACGGCGGCGACCCAGGGCACGGCCTACAACTATGCCGTGACCACCGCCGACGTCGACGCCGGCGCCTCGCTGACGGTGACCGCGCCGACGCTGCCGGGTTGGCTCACCTTCGCGCCGGGCCCGAACGGCACGGCGAGCCTGTCGGGCACGCCGGGCAACGCCCAGGTGGGCAACCACAGCGTCACGCTGCGCGTCACCGATGGCATCGCCGCGCCGGTCGACCAGTCGTTCACGATCACGGTCGCGAACGTCAACGACGCGCCGGTCGCGGTCGGCACGATCTCCAGCCGTAGTGACGCCGAGGGCGCCACCGTCACGCAGGCGACCGCGGCGAACTTCGCCGACGCTGACAGCGACACGCTGACCTACTCGGCCAGCGGTCTGCCGACCGGTCTGAGCATCAATGCAACCTCCGGCGTCATCAGCGGCACGCTCGCCTTCACTGCCAACGGCAGCAGCCCGTTCTCGGTCGTCGTCACGGCGACCGATCCGAGTACTGCCACGGCGACCCAGGCCTTCACCTGGACGGTGACCAATATCAACCGCGCGCCGAATGCGGTGGGTTCGATCACCAACCGCAGCGACGCCGAAGGCGCCACCGTCACGCAGGCGACCGCGTCGAACTTCGCCGATGCTGACAGCGACACGCTGACCTACTCGGCCAGCGGTCTGCCGACCGGTCTGAGCATCAACGCCACGACCGGCGCCATCAGCGGCACGCTCGCCTTCACTGCCAACGCCAGCAGCCCGTTCTCGGTCGTCGTCACTGCGACCGATCCGAGCAGCACGACTGCGACCCAGGCCTTCACCTGGACGGTGACCAATACCAACCGCACCCCGACCGCAGTCGGCGTGATCGCCAATCAGACCAACGCCGAGGGTGCGACCATCACCCCGCTCGCCACCGCGGGCAACTTCGCCGATGCCGACGGCGACACGCTGGCCTACTCGGCCACCGGCCTGCCCGCTTCGCTCGCGATCAACGCCAGCAGCGGCCAGATCACCGGCACGCTGACCTTCACCAGCG
>JBKJTK010000127.1:0-11197 GCA_046590875.1 Chiayiivirga sp. | reverse complement strand
TCTTCGGGCGTGATGGTGCCGCCGCCGCCGCCGAATACGCGGATGTGGCCCGCGTTGCGTTCCCGCAGCATGTCGACCATGTACTTGAAGTACTCGACGTGACCGCCCTGGTAGGAAGTCAGGGCGATGGCATCGGCGTCTTCCTGCAGCGCGGCGCGCACCACGTCTTCGACCGAACGGTTGTGTCCCAGATGGACGACTTCTGCACCCTGGGCCTGGATCAGACGCCGCATGATGTTGATCGCGGCGTCGTGGCCATCGAACAGGCTCGCGGCCGTCACGAAGCGCAGCGGCGTGGTCTCGGGCGCACTGGCGGGCACGAAACTGGCGGGGGTGCTCATGGGAGCCCTCGGAAATCGGATGGGAATGGCGGAATTGTAGCGCGCGCGAGAAAAGGGGGTCAGAGTGCCCTTTCGCCCGAGCGTCAATCCGTTGCCCAGTGTGCGCAAGCGAAAAGGCACTCTGACCCCCTTTTCCTCCCGACCATGCACGTCATAATCGACGCCGGTCGGAATGCGACCGGCGTTTTCTTTGGCCCCCAACGAGTCGACGATGTCCTTTCGAATCGCAGTCCCCCTGATTTCTTTCTGCGCTGCGTGGATACTCACCGCGTGCACGATCACGCCTGCGGCCGCACCGGCTGTAGCACCAGCCGTTGTCGTAACGGATCCTTCCTGGCCCGTGCCGGTGGCGATCTACCGGACCACGTCCGGATCGATCTATCTGGGCAATCTGGATGCCCGCATCGAAGAACTGCAACGCATGGTCGCGACGCGCGATATGGCGGTGCATCGAACGGCACTGGCCGGCAGTCTGTATCACCGCTATCGCGTCGTCGGTCGCTTGGCAGACGCCGAAGAAGCGCTGCGACTGCTTGATGCATCCGTCGCGGCCGAACCCGACACAGCGGAACACCGGCAACTACGCGCGGTAGTGCGTTCGGGTTTTCATCGCTTTACCGAAGCACTCGAAGACCTCGATGCTGCCGCCGCCGCCGGCGCGCGCGAGGACGTCTTGAGCAAGACCCGTCGCGAGATCCGTCTCGCGCTTGGCGACTACGCCCAGTTGCGCCAGGATTTCGCGCTCTCCTCCGAATTGACGCCGAGCTTCGACGAGCTCGCGCATCGCGCCGACCTGCGCCTGCAGCAAGGCGACCCGGCCGGCGCGAACTTTCTCAACCGCGCCGCGCAAACCCAGTATCGCGACGTGAATCCGGTCCCGATCGCCTGGCTCCATGTGCAGCAGGGCATTGCCCACCTGCGTTACGGCAACGTCGACGAGGCCAGACGCTTTTTCGCCGCCGCGCACGAGCGACTGCCCCAGTATTACCTTGCGACCGAGCATCTGGCGGAATGTGAAACCCGGCTTGGCAACCACGATGTTGCGCGCGAGCTGTATACACAGGTTATCGCGCAGACCGGCAACCCCGAATTTGTCGCCGCGCTCGCCCGACTGGAGCGTGCGGCTGGCAACGCCGTCGACGCCGAGCGCCTCACGCGGCAAGCCGAGCAAGAGTATGCCGCCCTGTTGCAACGAAATCCGGCCGCCTACGCGCAGCATGCGGCGGAATTCTTCATGGAAATCGGCAAACCCGAGCGCGCCGATGTATTGGCGCGTGAGAACCTGGCGTTGCGCCAGGACGTCGGTAGCTGGATTCTGCTGGCGCAAACCGCGCTCGCCAGTGGCGATCCGGCACGCGCGTGCGCCGCGCGCGCGCGCGCGGTCGAAACCGCCCTGCAACCGCCGGAATTGGCCCAACTGGACGCGCTGGCGCCGTCCTGCCGCTGAGGATCGCCTCAAGGGCGCGCCCAGGCTCCGGGGAGCGCGGGCTGCCGGCTCCCTCCCAAATCCCACGTAGAGATCCGAATTTGAACCCCCCCAATTGGTGGGGGGCGAGCGTCGCCTTGTCCTCTCCGGGTATCGGAACGCGTTATAAGATGGGGCGAGCTCAACGCTTCCCTGCGTTGGGCCGGATCCCGCCGCGCATTGTGTTGCGAGGCATGTTTGTACCGCCCGTCGTCTTCCAACCGTTCCTGGGAGGAACCATGAACCTTCAATGCACCGCTCTTGCTCTTGCACTTGCGCTGTTCGGCTCGCTGATCGACACCGCCCACGCAGCCGATCATCGTGATGGTCCGCTGGCGACGAACGATCCCGCCGCTGACCTCAACGATGTCTACCTATTCATCAATCCGAGGGACCCGACCGAATTGATTCTCGCGGGCACCGTTTTGCCGCTGGCCAACTCCAATTCGCGCTTCTCCGATGTGGTCGAGTACCGCTTCCATCTGGACAATGGCGCAGCCAACGGACAAACCACCATCACCTGCACCTTCCCCAGCGGTGCGACGCGGGTGCTGTGCCGCAACGTCGGCGACACGCTGCGCGCCGAGGGCCCGCTCAACCAGACCGTCGTCGCAGCTGACTTGCGGGTCTATGCCGGATTGCGAGACGACCCGTTCTTCTTTGATCTGGCGGCGTTCAACAACACCCGCGCCGCGGTTGCGCCTCGCTTCACCAATCCCGGCACGAACTTCTTCGGCCAACTGAACACCCTCGCGATCGTGATGGGCATCAAGCACCAGCGACTCACCAACAACGGCGCCAATCCCACGCTCAAGGTTTATTCCTCGACCAACCGCATCGGTGGCGCCGGGGTCGGCGCCGGCATCAGCGGCATGTGGTACGACCAATCAAATCCAGGCCACGGCCTCATCATGCAGGTGCTCGACGGCGGCCCGTCGCCGGCGCCCGACAAGCTGGTCGCTTACTGGGCGGTCTACGACAACAGCGGCGCGCAGCTCAACCTGTACGGTCTCGGCGACATTACGCCGAATGGTACGACCGCAACGGTACCTGTTGTCAGCCACACGGGCGGACGCTTTCCGCCCGGCTCGTCGGCCCAGATCGTCGAACAGCCGTTCGGCACACTCAATTTCAATTTCAGCGGTTGCAACAACGCAAGCATGGCGGTAGTACCGACCCGCACCGGCTTCAGCCCGGTGACGGTTCCACTGAACCGGCTCAGCAACGTGGTCGACCTGCCCTGCACTTTCCTCAGCAACGGTCAGATCGACCGCAACGGCCGTCCTGCGATCAACACCGCGCTGATCGATCTGCTGGCTTCCACCGGCAAGAAGGACGCCTACAATCGCTCGGTCGATCCAGCCGGGTGGGCGGCGGCGTGGCGGAGCGAGATGCAGGCCAATCTCACCGCACTCGATACGCTCGACGGCATCGTCGGCAACGGACTGTTGCCGCCCGCAACGCTGGCCACGGTGCTGGTGGATGATCGATTGCAGATCAATACGTCGATTGCCGCGTGCAATGCCTATCTGGCGGTGGAACTGGGTCTCGCCACGCAGTGCGGCGGCCGTACTCTGGAGCGCGATGTGATCGACGATACGCTTGGTGCAACCGTGGGACCGGGGGTGAGCGACAACGTGGCCAACGACAGCGTTTCCCTCACCGACTTTCCGTTTCTCGGCGCACCCCGATGATCGACTCTCAACGATGACGCCGGGCGTGCCGACGGGCTCGTGACACGCCCGCGATCACGCTGACGAAGTAGTCTTTTTCGACGCTGGCCGGATTGTTCCCGGCCGGCGTTTTTTTGCTCCAGCCCTTTCAAACGGTTAGCCCAGTAGTCCGGATCAAAAGCTAAGTGCCGGCGGCCAATGGCGTGGCCGAGGCGGGCATGGTGCTGCCGCAGGGTCTGGCGATGCGCTATCCGGGGCGGCTGCTAGAGGCTCCGGACGCCGATGTCCATACGCCAGGGTCCGGACCTTCGCCAGCGCAGTTGCTCTAAACTAGGCGGCGCACAACGGCCGCACCAACCCCTGGTTCCGGCCGTTTGCTTTTTCGATCAATACCTTGTGCGAAACACTTCGATCGCATCGAAGGTCCAAGGCGTCGCAATCGCGCGCCCTCATGGCATTCCAGCGGAGTCCGCAATGATTTTCGAAACCCTCGCCACGTCCGGCCACGAGCAGGTCGTCTTCTGCCACAACAAGGATGCCGGCCTCAAGGCCATCATCGCGATCCACAGCACCGTGCTTGGCCCGGCCCTGGGCGGCCTGCGCATGTGGCCTTACAAGAGCGAGCAGGAAGCGCTGAACGACGTGCTGCGGCTGTCGCGCGGCATGAGCTACAAGAACGCCGTGGCTGGCCTCAACATCGGCGGCGGCAAGGGCGTGATCATCGGCGATCCGAACAAGGACAAGTCCGAGGTGTTGTTCCGCGCCTTCGGCCGCTTTGTGGATTCGCTGGGCGGTCGTTACATCACCGCCGAGGACGTCGGCATCGACGTCAACGACATGGAATACGTGCTGAAAGAAACCGAATTCGTCACCGGCGTGCATCAGGTGCACGGAGGATCAGGCGATCCCTCGCCCTTCACCGCGCACGGCACGATGCAGGGCCTGCTGGCATCGCTTACCTGGGTCTACGGCGACGAGGACGTGGGCAAGCGCAGCTTCTCGGTGCAGGGTCTTGGCCACGTCGGCATGGAATACCTCAAGCTGTTGCGCGAGCGCGGCGCCAAGGTCTATGTCACCGATATCAACCAGGCCTTGATCGAACGTGCGGTGACCGAGTTTGGTGCGATTGCCGTGGGCACCGAGGAAATCTACGACACCGACGCCGAGGTGTATTCGCCCTGTGCGCTCGGCGGCACGGTCAACGAAAAAACGCTGCCGCGGCTGAAGTGCAAGATCATCTGCGGTGCGGCCAACAACCAGCTCGCTTCGGATGCGATCGGCGACGAAGTCGAGAAGCGCGGCATCCTGTACGCGCCAGACTACGCGGTGAATGCCGGCGGCGTGATGAACGTATCGCTGGAAATCGACGGCTACAATCGCGAACGCGCGCTGCGCATGATGCGCACCATCTACTACAACCTGGGCCGCATCTTCGAGATCGCCAAGCGCGACGGCATCCCGACCTACAAGGCCGCCGACCGCATGGCGGAAGAGCGCATCTCCACCATCGGGAAATTGAAACTTCCGATGGGTCGCGGCGCGCCACGCTTCCTGGGTCGCATGCGGGGACAATAAGCGTTGTATCACGCGACGGCGCGGCGATACCTCAGGGCGAACGGATCCGGGCACACCGAAGGGCGAACGGTGTGCGGCGGATCGAAGCTGTTGTTCCGATGTACCTTGAACCGTTCGCCCTGAGGTATCGAAGGGCCTGCGGCTAACCCCACGACTCGGCGTTGGCTTACGCTGGCGCCAGATCCGAACCAGGACACCTCCATGCGCCCCTTCCCCCTCGGCGACGACCTCGATTCCCTGCGCGAGACCGTGCGCCGGTTCGCCGAGGCCGAGATTGCGCCGCGCGCCGACCGGATTGATCGCGAGAACCTGTTTCCCGCTGATCTGTGGCGCAAATTCGGCGACATGGGCCTGCTCGGCATCACGGTGCCGGGCGAGTACGGCGGCTCGGACCTCGGGTACCTGGCGCACTTGGTGGCAATGGAGGAAATCTCGCGCGCCTCGGGCTCCGTCGGGCTGAGCTATGGCGCGCATTCCAACCTGTGCGTGCAGAACCTCTATACCAACGGCACCGATGCGCAGCGCAGAAAATATCTGCCGAAGCTATGCAGCGGCGACCACGTGGGCGCGCTTGCGATGAGCGAACCCGGCGCGGGATCCGACGTGGTGGGTTCGATGACCTGCCGCGCCGAGCAGAAAGGCGAAAACTGGATCGCGAACGGCTCCAAGATGTGGATTACCAACGGGCCAGACGCCGACGTGTTGCTGGTCTATATGCGTACCGCGCCGCGACCGGCGGGCAGTCGCTGCATGACCGCGTTCATCGTCGAGAAGGGCATGCCGGGTTTTTCCACGGCGCAGAAACTCGACAAGCTCGGCATGCGCGGCTCCAACACCTGCGAACTGGTGTTCGAGAATTGCGAAATCCCTGCGGAAAATATCGTCGGCGAGGTGAACGAAGGCGTTCGGGTGCTGATGAAAGGGCTCGACACCGAGCGTCTGGTGCTCTCAGGCGGACCGATTGGACTGATGCAGGCCGCGCTCGACCTCACCCTGCCCTACGTGCGCGAGCGCAAGCAATTCAACGCCCCGATCGGCACCTTCGGCATCATGCAGGCAAAGATTGCCGACATGTACACCGCACTGCAATCCAGCCGCGCCTTCGCCTATATGGTGGCGCAGGATTTCGACCGCGGCACCAAATCGCGTATCGACCCGGCCGCCTGTTTGCTGAACGCCTCGCAGAGCTCCATTCAGGTCACGCTCGAAGCGATCCAGGCGCTCGGCGGCAACGGGTATATCAACGATTTCCCTGCGGGCCGCCTGCTGCGCGACGCCAAGCTCTATGAAATCGGTGCGGGAACGAACGAAATCCGCCGCATGTTGATTGGACGCGAGCTGTTCCACGGCAAGAGTTGAGCGCCGCCGTGTTGGACTAAAACATCGGCCGGGCGGTGTAGCCCAGCATCGACCGCAGCGTCTTCAACCCCGTAGGGCTTGCCCCCAAGCCTCCTCTCGACCGCCATGTTCCCTCCGCGAATCCGAGGTGTAGACTCGGGCGCAAAGGGGGGCACCTTGGCCGCCGTAGAAGTCGCCGAAATCGCGCGCACCGCACCGGGCTGGAACGTCCTGATCGTCGACGACGAGCCCGAGGTGCACCAGGTCACGCGCCTGGTCCTGGGCGGATTGCGTTTCGAATCCCGGCCCTTGCATTTTCTCTCCGCCTACAGCGCCGCGGAAGCTCGCGAACAGATGCGCCTGCACCCGGATATCGCGGTGATGCTGCTCGATGTGGTGATGGAGACCGAGCACGCTGGCCTGGACGTGGTGCGCATGGTGCGAGAGGAGCTCGGCAATCATCAGGTCCGCATTGTGCTGCGCACCGGCCAACCCGGCCAGGCGCCCGAGCAGCACATCATCAGCACCTACGACATCAACGATTACAAGGAAAAGACCGAGCTCACCGCGCAACGCCTGTCGACCACATTGTTCGCGGCATTGCGCGCCTATCGCGACCTGATGACGATCGAGGCCAGCAAGCTCGGCCTGGAGCGGGTGCTGCGTGCCAGCGCCGATGTGTTCTCGCAGCGCGACGGTCGCTCGTTCGCGGCCAGCGTGCTGGAACAATTGCCGCGGCTGGCGCGCGATAGCGGCGCGACGCTGTTGTGCCGGGTCGAGCACGGCGCCAGCGGGCAGTACCGCTACCCGATCGCGCTTGCGAATCCGGAACGCACCGACATGATCGGGCGCAGCGCCGAACAGGTGCTGCCGCTGCCCCGCATGGAATCGCTGCACCGCGCCTTGCGCAAACGCCGCCATGTGTTCGCCGACGATCACTATGTGCTGCATTTCATCGACAGCGAGGAGCGCGAGAGCCTGCTCTATGTCGGCGAAGCCCCGGCCCTGAACGAGGTCGACCGCAAGCTGGTGGAGGTGTTCTCGGCCAATGTCGCAATCGCATTCGAGAACCTGCATCTCAACCAGGAACTGGTCGACAGCCAGCTGGAGATGATCTGGCTGCTGGCCGGTGCGGCCGAGACGCGTTCGCGCGAGACCGCGAACCACGTCAAGCGCGTCGGACTCTTGTCCGAGTTGCTGGCGCGCGCGTACGGCCTCGACGCCAAAGCCGCGGAATCGCTGCAGCTGGCGGCGCCGCTGCACGATATTGGCAAGATCGGCATTCCCGACGCGATCCTCAACAAGCCCGGGCCGCATACGCCGGAAGAATCCGTGATCATGCGCAGCCACGCCCGGCTCGGCGCGCAACTGCTGGCCAGTTCGCGTCGCCCGCTGCTGCAACTGGCCTCGCAGATCTGTCTGGAGCACCACGAGAACTGGGATGGATCGGGTTACCCGAACGCGCTCGCGGGCGAAGACATCAGCCTCGAAGGCCGCATCGTCGCACTGGCCGACGTCTTCGATGCCCTCGGCAGCCACCGCTGTTACAAAGACCCCTGGAGCCTGGTGCGCATCCGCGCCTTCGTCTCCGACCAGGGCGGACGCAAGTTCGATCCGCGCATGGTTACCTTGTTGTTCGAGAACTGGGACGAAGCCGAAGCGCTACGGCAGCGCTTCCCGGACGATTGAAGGCGCGCGGTTCGCGCGCCCAAAGCCAGGCATTGCGTCGATCTCAAGGCATCGGCTCTCGTCGGCCAGAAACCGACTTACGCGGTGACCTATCGCCCTGCTTCCCTCAGCGCAGCGGCGGGCGATTGATGCAGCAAGGGGCGCGCCGACAGATAGCAGGCGAGGACCGCCAGCAGCGCCAGCGTGCTGAGCGCCGCCGCGGCATCCACCCAGTGCACGTCGAACGCGCGCACCCCGAACCACGGGGGGAGGCTGGGCAACACCAACAACGCGACCGCCGCGCTGGCGATGCACCCGAAAGCGACCGCGGCGAAATTGTCCTTCACCAGCATCAGGACGATGTGGCGCGATCGCGCCCCGAACGAAAGCCGCACGCCGATCTCGGCGCGAATCAGGCGCGTGGTGTACCTGACCATGCCGTAGAGGCCCATGGCCGATACGAGAATGACGACGAACGCGACCATCAGGGTGGACGTCGCGGCGACGCGGCGCGGCAACAAAATGTCCGATCGTTGCCGGTCCAGGTCGTCGTAAAGGAACACGCCGAAACCCGCATTCACACCCGCCACGAAGGCCACCAGTTGCTGCCGGCTCATGCGCTGGCCCGGCTGGAACTTGATGATGAAGTTGCTGCCGGCTTCGGATGCCGGCAAGTAGATGCGAGGGGTGTCGCCGGAAGCGCCTGGATAGGCCAGGTCGTCCACCACGCCGACGACGGTGTAGGCGCCATCGTCCCCGCGCGACAACGGCGTGCCGAGGGCCCCGCCTTCGCGCTCCAGCATCTTCGCGAAGGCGGCATTGACCAACGCGACGCTGGCGGCGCGCGGTATCTCTGCAGCAGTGAAATTCCGCCCCAATGCCAGGCCTTGTCCGGTAATGCTCAGGTATTCGTTGTCGATCCGCTTGAGCGCCACGGGATACTGCGTACCAGATCGACTGGACACGACGACGGTGGGAATGAAGTCCTGCAAGGGCGAGTGCGACTGACTGACCTTCTCCACCCCTGGCAGATCCGACAGCCGCCGCCTCACTTCGCCGAATTGCTGCTCGAGCGGCGTCTCGCCCACCGCAGCCGACGCCGACTGGTAAAGGAACGCACTCGAACTGCGTTCCAGATCGATCCCGTGTTCATTGAGGATTCGACTGGCGTCCCGGAACAGGCCGACGCTGACGGCGATCAGCAGCCCGGCAATGCCGACCTGGCTTGCCATGAGCATCGCCCTTAACCGGCGCGACACTTTCGTTGCGGTCGCCTGGCGCCCGGCGTTGAGTGCACCGTTCGCGGCAGGGCGTTCGCCTGACGCCAGCGCGATTCCGGCAAGAAGCACGGCCAGAGCAACCACCGAGCCGATCGTCAACGCCACCGTCCACCCTCCAACCGACAGCTCATCGAGGCGCGGCAGCATGGCCCCGAGGTAGTGCCGCATCACGGCAAAGCCCCCCGCCGCGATAGCCAACCCCGACACGCCCGCGGACAGCATCAGCAGCAGCATGTCGACCAGGACCAAACCGAAAAGATGCTTCCTGCTGGCGCCCAATGCCAACTGAATTGAAAACTCCCGCGCGCGTTCCGCGACCCGCGCCAGCAGCAAGTGAGTGACATTCACCAGGGTGACAAGGATCAGTCCCAGGGTGCCGGCGAGCAGCAGCGGTCCCACTTCAACGCCGTCACCGGCAATCGCCCGCTGCGCCGTGGTGAGTTCGACGCGGGTGGACCAACCGGCATAGGAGCTCGATGACGCACCTAGCTCTTCTAGCCAACCTGCGTTCAGCAGCACCGAAAGCCGCTCGGCCGCTTGCTGTTCGCCCACCGTGGGAGCCAGTCGGCCGACAAGTCTCAGTGTGTCGGTCGTCGCCCCCCAACCCCAGTGTCGTGGCGATGGATTGAAATCCCACGGCAGCCACAGTGCCGTGCGATGACCGGGCCCATAGAATTCGGGTTCGACAAAATCCCGCGCGGTCACTCCTACGACTTCAAAATCCCTGCCCGACGCCGTGCGGATACTTATGCCCAGGATGTCCTCGCGCATGCCGAACAGGGTCTGCCACGCCGAGTGACTGATCACGGCGACCGGGCGTGTGCCCTCCTCGTCTGCGCCAAGGAACCGACCCCTGGCCATGGGTGGCGCGAACAGCTCCGCATAGTCGCCCGCCGTGTAGCAGACGTTCACGAGTGGCTGTGCGGGATGCGAGATGACCACGTCGCGCGCGTGATCCATCATCGCGGAGGACGCAAAGACGCCGGACGCCTTGCGCTGGAGCAACGCGATGGCGGGATACGAAAACGCCCGCGAATTCGTGTTGTCGCTGTGATCGCGGACGATCTGCTCGGCGACGACCAACCGCTCCTGCTGAGGGTACGGCAGCGGCTGCGAGGTGACGAGATAGGTGAAAGTCACTGCACAGATGACCGCGCCAAGCGTCGTCCCAAGCGCCGCCACGACCAGGACGAAAACGGCCTTGTCGCGGGCAAGGCGGACACACGCTTGGCGCAGGCTAAGAGTTGACGACATATCAGATCAATCGAACACGCTGCGGATGCACAATGACTTCGGACCGAAACCGGAACACTGCGAGCCGGCGTCCGTTACGAGCGTACCGGATCGGATGGCATTGTTTCGCGCAGCGGAATCCGCAGCACGAAACGCGCGCCCGTCCCCGGGGCGGTTTCGCATTCGATGCTGCCGCCCAAGGCCTGCACGGCGAGGTTGTAGACGATGTGCATACCCAGGCCCGACCCGCCCTGGCCGCGACGCGTGGTAAAGAACGGTTCAAAGATGTGGCGGCGAACGTCTTCGCTCATGCCGCAGCCGTCGTCGGAATAGTCGAATACCAGCGTCTCGCCTTCGCGGCGCGCATGGATGCGGATTTCACCGCTGTCGCGGCCCTCGAAGGCGTGCGTCAGCGAGTTCATCACCAGATTCACCACGATCTGGTACAGCGCACCGGGCTGGATCAGCACGACGAGATGCGCGGGCACATCGATCGTCAATCGATGCTTGCAGCGTTTCAGCGCCGGCTGCAGCGAGACCAGGATTTCATCCAGATAGGCGTGCAGGTCGATGCAGCCGGCGCTGAAACGCTGCAAGCATCGATTGACGATCGATGTGCCCGCG
>JBKJTK010000484.1:0-3036 GCA_046590875.1 Chiayiivirga sp. | reverse complement strand
GGCTGCGCGGACGCGCGCGTTGTGTCGCAGAGCCCGATCGCGCTGCTGGACGCGCAGATAGAGGCGAAGATCGGCATGGTCGGTTTTCGCTCGCTCACGCTGCGCGCATTCAAGCTCGCGCTGGAGGATCGCTGCGAGGACCACGGGCAGGTTGCGACCTATCTGGGTGGCATCGATGGCGGCAGCGGCGACCATCGCCACGCGTTCGTACTCGACGACCACCACCGTTTCGAAACGGGCCGGCCGATGCGCGTCTGCGGCAACACCGCCGATATGCTCGCCGCGACACGCTACGCGCCGTACTTCCGCATTCACGGCGACAAGTCTGCGCATTACGGCCTGTTCGATTGCGGCCCATCGCCCGCGAGCGTCGCGGCCGGCGCTGCCGCCTGCTGTTGAGCATGCAGGACGCGCTTGCCCGGATGACAGTGGTGGTGCCGGTGGGCCCAGGCGATCGGGTCTCGCCCGTGCTGCTGGCTCAACTCGCGGCGCTGCCGCGCGAGACCGAGGTGTACGTGGTGCACGCCGAGGCGCCCGACGACACGCGCGCGCCGCCCCCGCAGGTTTTTGCCGCGCCGCACCTGCACGGTCTGATTTCAGCGCGCGGGCGCGCGACGCAACAGAATGCCGGCGCCGCCGCAGCCACGCATGACTGGCTCTGGTTCCTGCATGCCGACTCGCAGCTGGCGCCTCGCACCTTGCCGGCGCTCGCCGAGTTTCTGCGACGTGATTTCCCCGCGCTGGGCTTCTTCGATTTGCGCTTCCTCGATGATGGTCCGGCGCTGATGCGGCTCAACGCTCTCGGCGCGCGCCTGCGCAGTCGCTGGCTGGGGCTGCCGTTCGGCGACCAGGGATTGGTGATGCCGCGCGCCAGCTTCGAACGCCTCGGCGGTTTCGACACCGGGTTGGGCTGCGGCGAAGATCACGATCTGGTCTGGCGTGCGCGCCGCGCGGGCGTGCCGTTGCGTGCGGTGGGGGCGCCGCTTTACACCAGCGCGCGCAAGTACGCCGAGCGCGGCTGGTGGACGACAACGGCCTGGCATCTGCAGGAAACCTGGCGACAGGCGCGGCGCTTCTCGCGTGTGCCGGACGTGCGATGAGCGGCGCGCTCGCGATCTTTGTCAAGACCCCGGGACACTCCGCGGTCAAGAGCCGCTTGGCGGCGGATCGTGGCGAAGGCTACGCCGTCGACTGGTATCAGCGCGCCGCCGCTGCCGTCGCCTCGGTGGTGCGCCCGGTCCAGGCACGCCACGGGCTCCACGCGTACTGGGCCGTGGCCGAGGACAGTGCGCTTGACGTGTGGCCGGGGCTGCCCTCGATTGCGCAAGGCGAGGGCGGCCTGGGGGATCGCATGGCGCGGGTGCACGCAACGCTGGTCGCGCGCCATGGCTTCGGTCTGCTGCTGGGAGCCGACGCGCCGCAGCTCACGGGCGCCTCGCTGTCGCAGGCGATCGACTGGTTGTCGGCGTCGACGCCGCGCGTGGTGCTCGGTCCGGCACACGACGGCGGGTTCTGGCTGTTCGGCGCCAATGTCGCACCATCGCTTGCGGCGTGGACCTGTGTGCCCTATAGCGCTGCGCACACCGCGCGCGATCTGCGGCTGGCGATGCACAACCTCGGCGAGTGGTGCACGCTGGAAACGTTGACCGACGCCGATCACGCCAGCGATCTGGCGGCGGTGCAATGTGCGCTCCAAATGCTGGGCGATCCAACGTCGGAACAGCGGGCGCTCGCGGGTTGGATGCGCCAGCAGGAGACCGTGCCATCGTGAGCGGACACTTATGAGTTGGCCCGACCTCATCACCGACAACGAAGCCACGCTGCGACTGGGCGCGTTCGCGCTCGTACTGCTGGTGCTGGCCGTGGCGGAACGCGTCTGGCCTGCACGCGGCGATGCCCGGCCGGCGCGCCGGCAACTGTCGAACCTGGCTCTCGTAGCGATCGATACCCTGGTGCTGCGGCTTGCGTTCCCACTGCTGGCTGTGGCGCTGGCGATCTCCGTGCACGGCGAGGGCGGGGGTCTGTTCGGCGCGTTCGATGGCCCGTTGTGGCTGGAACTTCCGCTCGCGCTGCTACTCCTGGATGTGGCGATCTATTGGCAGCACCGGTTACTGCACCGGATTCCGTTGCTATGGCGGCTGCACCGGGTGCACCACAGCGACCTCGCGTTCGATGTCACCACCGGCGTACGCTTCCATCCCTTCGAGATCGGCCTGTCAATGGTGATCAAGCTCGGACTGGTGGTGGCGCTCGGTGCGCATCCGGCGGCGGTGGTGATGTTCGAGGTGCTGCTGTCGGCCTTCAGCCTGTTCACCCACGCCGACTTCGCATTCCCGCCTCGCGTGGAGCGCATCTTGCGTATGCTGGTCGTGACCCCATCGATGCATCGAATCCATCATTCGGTGCGGCGCGAAGAAACCGACAGCAACTACAGCTTTCTGCTGTCGCTCTGGGATCGCGTGTTCGGCAGCTACCGCGATAGCGCGGCGCAGCCCGAGCGCAGCATGCCGCTCGGGCTGTTGCAGTGGCGCGATGCGAGTGCCTTGGGTTTGGGCGCGCTGCTGGTGCAGCCTTTCCTGCGAACGCCCGAGCTGCCTGTCACGGGAGAGTTGGATTCGACTACGGAGGACGTTCCGCATGCGTGACACCTGGCCCCTGCTGCGCGACAGCGATTTCCCGCGCATCGAACGCGACCGCATGGACACGCTGCAACTGAACCTCGGATATTTGTGCAACCTCAGTTGCATCCACTGCCACGTCAACGCCGGTCCGCGCCGCACCGAGTTGATGGATCGCGACACGATGGCACTGGCGCTGGAGGTCGCGCGCCGACATGGCGTGCGCACGCTCGACCTGACTGGCGGCTCTCCGGAAATGAACCCGGAGTTCCGCTGGCTGGTGGGCGCGGCGCGCGCTGCTGGCCTGCACGTGATGGACCGGCTCAACCCGACGATCATGGAGGAACCCGGGTACGAGTGGGTGGGCGAATTCCTGGCGGCCAATCAGATCGAAGCGGTCGCATCGTTGCCGTGCTAC
>JBKJTK010000370.1:0-4354 GCA_046590875.1 Chiayiivirga sp. | reverse complement strand
AGCGGATTGAGCAGCTGGCACACTTCGACACGCTGACCGGCTTGCCGAATCGCTTCCTGTTCCGCCAACGCGCGCTCATGGCGATTCGCAACGCCCAGCGGGCTCGGCTGACGCTGGGCCTTCTGTTCGTGGACCTGGACCGGTTCAAGTACGTCAACGATTCGCAGGGCCACGCCGCCGGTGACCAATTACTCCAACAGGTGTCCGGACGGCTCAAGAGTTGCCTGCGGGGCAGCGACCTGATCGGCCGCCAAGGTGGCGACGAATTCATGGTGATGCTGTGCGAGATGCGCAAGCCCGAGGACGCCGCGCTGGTTGCGCAAAAAATTCTCGCCGCGGTCGGCCAGCCGATCCGCCTTGGGGACGCGGACGTGCAGGTCGGCTGCAGCATCGGCATTGCCTTCCTCGGCGACAACAGCAACGACCTGGACTCGTTGATGCGGGCTTCGGACACAGCGATGTACGCGGCCAAGGATGCCGGTCGCAATACCTACCGGTTCTACAACGACGCCTTCTTCGAGCGCGTGCAACGGCGTGGGCTGCTCGAGCAGGAACTGCGTCTGGCCATTGCGCGCAAGGAGCTGTTCCTGGTGTACCAGCCCACCGTGTCGCTGGCCGCGCACGGCAACGTAGTGGGAATCGAGGCCCTGTTGCGCTGGCAGCGTCCCGGCGGCGAGCTGCGCTCGCCAATGGAGTTCATTCCGATCGCCGAGGAAACCGGCGAGATCGTCTCGATCGGCCTGTGGGTATTGGAGGAAGCCTGCCGTCAGGCCGCCAAATGGGATGCCGAGGGGCTGGGCTTCGCCAGCATCGCGGTCAACGTCTCGGCCGTGCAGTTGCGTGACCCGCAGTTTGCCACGAAGGTACTGGCGATCTGCGCGGCGACCGGCTGGCCACCGCAGCGCCTGGTTCTGGAACTGACTGAATCGGCCTTGATGCGCGATACCGACAGCGTGCGCACAACGTTCGCAACTTTCGAAGCGAACGGTATCAACTTGTCTGTCGACGACTTCGGAACCGGTTTCTCAAACCTGATGTACCTGCATCGGTTTCCCGTGCAGCTATTGAAGATCGACCGCAGCTTCGTCAGCCAGATGTTGGAGGACCCGCAGGTCGGTGTGCTGACCCAGGCAATCATCAGCCTGGGTCACGCGATGGGCCTGACCGTGATCGCCGAGGGCGTCGAAACCGAAGTTTCCATGATTGCGCTGCGCAACCAGGGCTGCGATGAAGTGCAGGGCTATCACCTGACCCGGCCGCTGCCAGCCAACGAGATCGAGCGGTGGATTCGCGCCCGGGCCAGCGGCGGGCGCTGACCCGTGGGCTGGCCACGATGGCAAACGCAATCGACCCAAGGCAAGAGATCGCCGAGGCGATCAGCACAAGGACGAATAGAAATGGCTCGGTTCAAGCCGAAACGAGTCTTCGACAGGCGAAATTTTCAAGTTCACCTCGGCTGACCCTTGGACAAAGCCCGGTGCTGGTGCCGCATCACGCGATGTATTCCCGTCGGGGCTGGGCTGTTGCATGTCAGTTTCATCCACTCATCGAGTTTGCACCGCTCGACGGCGACCGTGTGGGTCCAATCCCTGGACGTCGGATTCTGTGTGATTGCCAGACTTCGCGCTTTATCGATCGCGACGCACCGTCACTGTGCGCGCCGACCCGACCCCATTGCCAAATCACCCCGTTGCCTCACGCTACAACTCAGGCGAAAGTGGGAGTGTGATGACGGAGCCAAACGCCACGCGCAGCCGCGAGCGGCTCGCCTTGATCGCCGCGACCGCACTGCCGGCGGCGAGTTGCCTGCTCTTCGTCGCTGCTCGCATCGAGCCCGAAACGGCGCTAGCCACCTGGCTCGCGCCTGCAATTGCGATCGAGGCGATCGTCGTGCACGCCGGTGCAGTGCTCGGCGTCGCTGTCCTCGGCTGGCCCCATACGCTGCGAGGCCATGTCGTCTATTGGTCGCTGCTCGGCGGTCTCGCGTTGATCTATGGCTTCGCTGCGTTCGACATCGGCGGGGTCGCGACGGCGCAGCAGTTTGTGCTGCTTACCCTCGTTACCTACGGCGGTGTGCTGTGGGCCCCGTCCAGCCGCCGCACCGCCGTCGGGGTCGAGACCGGGCTACGCTGGCTGATCGCCGTCGTGCTGATCAGCCTGACCTTCGGACTCGCCGGCGCCCCGGAATCGATCGCGGAATGGCATGACGTGGGCTCGCGGCTTACGGCCGGGGCGGTCTATTTCGGCATGCTTACGGTGGTCGAAGCGACCGGGCTGTATATGGCGGTTAGACGCATCGGCACGGCACAGGAGGCGGGCGTGGCAAAGTCAATCTGACACCGTTTGGAAAACGGGCACGCAGAATCTTCGGGATGGCTGTATGCCCATCTCATTCAGGATCACAAGCGTAGATTCGGGGAGTCATCGGTCCTGCCGACCGCCAGATCGACTCTTGTGCGCTGGATTGCAACAGTCGGCAAGATGGTCTACGAGACCGCTTTGCAGCAGTGCAGCGGGCTTCGTTTCGTAGCCACTCATCGGCGCGCGTGTACGCGGAAGGATTCATGTCAATGACCGGCGCCGACAACGAAGCAAGAGAAGATCAGCGTGGCCAGCTGGGCACTGAAATCCACCGTCAGAAAACGCTGATCAAGACAGGGGCGTTGCAAGAGGCCATCTTCAACAGCGCCTATTTCTCCAGCATTGCCACGGATGAGGAAGGCGTCATCCAGATTTTCAACGTGGGCGCCGAGCGAATGCTGGGCTATGCGGCGGTGGACGTCGTCAACCAGATCACGCCCGCGGATATCTCCGACCCGCAAGAATTGATTGCGCGCGCAGCGACCCTGAGCGTGGAGTTCAATACGCGGATCACACCGGGTTTCGAGGCGCTGGTGTTCAAGGCGTCGCGTGGCATCGAAGATATCTATGAGTTGACGTACATCCGCAAGGACAAGAGTCGACTCAGTGCTACCGTTTCGGTCACAGCGCTGCGCGACGACCAAGAGGCCATCATCGGCTATCTGCTCATCGGCACCGACAACACCGCACGCAAGCAGGCGGAAGAGGCGCTGCTCAAGGCGGGCGCGCTGCAGAACGCGATTTTCAACAGCGCCAACTTCTCCAGTATCGCGACCGACGCCAAGGGCGTCATCCAGATCTTCAACGTCGGTGCCGAGCGCATGCTGGGCTATGCGGCCGTGGACGTGGTGAATCAGATCACGCCGGCCGACATCTCCGATCCGCAGGAACTGATCGTGCGGGCAGCGGCCTTGAGCCTCGAATTGGACACGCCGATCACCCCCGGTTTCGAGGCGCTGGTGTTCAAGGCCTCACGCGGTATCGAGGATATCTACGAGCTGACCTACTTCCGCAAGGACGGCAGCCGCTTCCCTGCCATCGTGTCGGTCACGGCACTGCGCGACGCACACGAGCACATCATCGGCTACCTGTTGATCGGTACCGACAATACCGCCCGCAAACAGGTCGAGGCCGCCCAGGCGCTGCTCGATCAAAGACTGCGCGACCAGCAGTTCTATACCCGCTCGCTGATTGAATCGAACATCGATGCGCTGATGATGACCGACCCGCACGGCATCATCTCGGACGTGAACCAGCAGATGATCGCGCTCACGGGGCGCACGCGCGATGAGTTGATCGGTGCGCCGTGCCGGAATTTCTTCACCAATCCGGTGCGGGCCGACGCCGCGATCAAGCGCGTCCTCACCGAGAACAAAGTGAGCGACTACGAGTTGACGGTTCGCGCCTTCAGTGGCGCCGAGACGGTCGTTTCCTACAACGCCGCGACCTTCCACGATCGCGACCGCAAGTTGCAGGGCGTATTCGCGGCGGCGCGCGACGTGACCGACCGCAAGCGATTCGAGCGCACGTTGCAGGAGAAGAACGTCGAACTGGAGCACGCCAGTCGGATGAAATCCGAGTTCCTGGCCACGATGTCGCACGAGTTGCGCACCCCGCTCAACGCCATTATCGGGTTTTCGGAGGCGCTCAAGGATGGCCTGATGGGCCCGATGAGCGATACCCAGCAGGAATATACCGGCGACATCTTTACCAGCGGCCAGCACTTGCTGTCGCTCATCAACGACATTCTGGACTTGTCGAAGGTTGAAGCCGGCATGATGGCGCTGGAACTGGAGCAGGTAGATCTGGGCAAACTTCTGTCGAACAGTTTGTCGATCGTCCGGGACAAGGCGGCGGGGCAGCGCCTGCAGCTCGAGCTCCGGATCGACGACGACATCGGCTTGTGCTGTCTGGACATGCGCAAGACCAAGCAGATCGTCTACAACCTGCTGTCGAACGCGGTGAAGTTCAGCGGCAATGGGGGTCGCGTCAC
>JBKJTK010000262.1:0-2746 GCA_046590875.1 Chiayiivirga sp. | reverse complement strand
CGCGCGCACCTGATCACGCTGGAGCAAAACCACGGACCCTACGCCAAAGGCTCAACGTGGGCAGAACCCGATGTGACGCACGCAGCCGAGTACATGCGCACGCTCTTTCACGATCGCGAACTTGCAGCCCGCTTGGGCGCTGCCGCGCGCGCGACCATTGCCGCCCGGTTTTCGCCGGCGGTGATCGGCGCGCGCTATCGCCAGCGCCTCGAAAGCATCGCGACGTTTTAGCCGGCATAACGGACGTGACACAGACATTCCTGTCTGTGCGTACGCTTCCGAACCACCGGCAGGAATGCCGGTGTCACGATCCGAGGTAGAGCGTGTTGTCGCAACGCGCTTCCCTTTGTTCAACGGGCTTCGTCCCCATCAACCTAAATTCCGCCGCAGAAGTAACCACTGATGAGCGCTAATTAGCACTGATCAATTAGACAGGATGACACGATGGACAAGATGGCATGAAGTCCGACGGTAGGAGCGGGTGATTGCCACGGCAGTGTCAAAGTCGTCCGCGGCGTAATGAAGCGGTAATCGCGTGGTGAGCGATCGGACTGGGAGGAGCGATTATTAGTTGGCGGGGCGCGGGGTGGCCCGGTCGCACGGACCGGGTGGAGCGTGCCGGGCCGCGGCGGCGGTGCGCGCGGCCAAGGCGGTGCCAGCGTCAGGCCCGCAGCGACGGGACCGACGAGAGGGGGTCGTGGGACTCGCGCGGCGGGTCGATTTCACGGGGGCTGGTAAGCGTGCGTGAACCAGCGGATCACGGTGGTCTTGCGGTTGCCGGTCCAGCGCAGGAAGTCGGGGAGATGATAGTTCTGAGGCCGGCGCTCGGCGCCTTTGCGTTGCACGCACAGGAAGATCGCGAGGCAACGCAGCGCCGCGTAACAGGGCGTCGCGTTGGGGTCACGCACCGGACTGTTGTCTTCTCGGTAGGTGCGGTCGCGGCGGTGGTGCTGGCCGTTTTCGATCGCGGCCCAGTGTTCGCGCACGGCGGCGAGGAGCTGGGCCGGCGTGGCCGCGGCGGCCGCACGACTGGTCAGGCCGAAGACGACGGTGATCGTCGGCTCGACCGCGGCGCCCTCCCAGACGTGGCGCTCGATGCGGAGCAGTTGCGCGGCGCCGGCGAAGTTCGTGGCGAACGGCTCGGTCGGAGCTACCCAGATCCGGCGCCATTCGCGGCGGCCGTGATCTTTGTCGTTCGTTTCGGCGTAGGTTGGCGGGGCGGACGCGTCAGCCGGAGGGGGGAAAACTGCCCGGCAGTTGCTGGGCAGCGAGTTTTTCGAGGCTGGGCTGGTTGCCTTTGGCGAGGAAGAGGTAGTCGGAGCCTTTCTCGTAAACCAGGAACTGCGCGTGGGCGCGCTGGCAGTGCTCGGCATCGGCGGTGACGAGCACGCCGGCCAGAGGCAGCGGTTCGAGCAACGGGCGAAAGGTGGGGATCTCGTTGGACTTTTCCGCGATGGGAATCTGGTTGAGCAGGCGCTGGGTGTGGTGCGCGATCGCGCTCATCAGATGCACAGGACGGCCGTCGGACTGGCGCGAGCACTTGACGGTTTTGCCATCGACGGCGAGGGCGGTGAGTTTTTCGGGGTCGTGCTCGGCCATCCACCCGCCGAGCAGGTCGTGGAACTGTGCGCGGTCGAGATGTTTGAAAGCGCGGCGGAAGGTGGGCTCGCTCGGCACGATCAGCTGGCCGGTCTTTTTGTGGGGGCGGCAGCGCAGGTGGCGGCGTTGCGGCTGGCTCAGCTCCGCGGCAAACTTGGCGAAGCCTTTGGGGCCGCGTTCGCCGACGACGGTCCCGGCGGCGGCAATGGTGAGGATGGTGGCGAGCAGGTGGCGTTTGCCGCGGCGGGCGCGCGGGTCGGTGAGCTGGTCGTGAAAGCGCTGCCAGAGCGAGCCGAGCTGGGCCGATTTGTAGGGGCAACTCGGCGGTGGCTCCGGCATCTGGCCGGCGAGGTGGGCCGGCAGCGACTCGGCGCGCAACCAGGCGCAGGCCTGCGCGTCGAGCGCGCGCACCCAGAGTTGTTTCGGGTGCTCCAAGTCGACATAGAAGTCACGGTGGTCGCGAGCGAAGCCGCCGGTCGCACCGAGGGCGAGCCAGCCAGCGGCCTTGTAACAGGTGCCTTCATACCGCTCGGGATCGACGAAGCTCTCGGCCAGGAGCACGGTGTGGCCGTGGGCGGCGAGCCAGTCGTCGGCCAGGCGGCGGGTGCAGCGGGCGAGCAGGTGGCTGGCGAGGTTGGGATAATGGGCGCGCTCGGCCAGAATGAGAAAGCGGCTGTTTTGCGCGATGAGGCGCAGCCGCGCGGCGCGCTGCGGCTCGGACCAGCCGATCCAGCGATCGCGCGGGCGCAGGTGCAGCGCGGGACTGGACCAGGCTAGCAGCGCCAGCCAGCGGCCATCGGGGGCGACGGCCACGTAGCGTAACGTCGCGCCCACGAGAGTCGCGTTGTGCAGGTAGTGCTGGGCGCATAGCAGTTCGTCGAAGCGGGGACGCTCCTCGGGGCGCATCAAGCGCAGTTCGAGCGCGGGCAATCCGGGCAGAGCCGGCAGCAGGTCGGGGTCAGCCATGCGCCCAGCGGAACACACCCCGGGCTCACGCGCCAGAAAAATCACTCATCCTCTTGCCTCTAAATCGGCGCTTGCGATGAATGTCACCGCCCTGACCGTGGCGAGGGGAAATTCCCGCGGAGATTGACTTACCGCCGGTCTAGCGATTTTGAATTAACCTTTATATGAAAAGTAACCTATT
>JBKJTK010000024.1:0-5472 GCA_046590875.1 Chiayiivirga sp. | reverse complement strand
CAACCATTCGATCGGCATCTGCGCCACGATGCTGCGCAGGCGTCGCGCGCGCTCGTAGGTCACCGGCCCGCCGATGCCGAGATGGAAACCCAGTGCCCAGAGCTGGCGCGCCTGTTCCTCGCTGCCCGACCAGCTGTGCACCACGCCGCGCAGTCCGCCGATGCGGCGCAGTGCGAGGATGACCTCGTCGACCGCGCGCCGTGCGTGCAGGATCAGGGGCAGATTGAATTCACGCGCGATCTCCAGCTGGCGAACGAAGTAACTTCGTTGCGTTTCCGGGTCGAGTCCGTCGACGAAGAAATCCAGTCCGCATTCACCTACGGCGCAGGGGCGTTCGCGTTCGATCCAAGCAACGAGGCGATCCAGATGCACGGGCTGGTGCGCTTGCAGATACATCGGATGCAGTCCATAGGCCGGATGCAGGCCGGACTCGGCATCGCACAGCGATTGCAATTTCTCCCAGCCGGAAGCCGCCACCGCGGGAATGATCTGCGCCGACACGCCAGCCGCGCGTGCTCGTTGCAACACCTCGCTGCGATCGCGATCGAATTCGGCCGCGTCGAGGTGGCTATGGCTGTCGATGAACACGGATTCCGCCGACGCGAGTCAGCGGTCGGACTCGATCGTCACGCCCTCGCGCCGCCGCTTCCAGTTCCCCAGCACCAGGGTGCCCAATGCCAGCAGAATCTCGTCGGCAAATGGAATGATGTCCGGCACCACGAGATCGATCGCAAAAAGCAGCGCCGCAAGCTTGAACAACTGCGGATGCTTGAGCCGGCCGAGGAAACCAATCAGCGGGGCGAGCAGGGGGTTGGCCATACGAAGAAATCCGTCCATACGATTATTGAATAACGCCGTCAGACGATGGCGGCGTTTTCAGTCTACGGCAACGAAGCGGATTCGTCGGGTCGTTGGATCGCCCCGTTCAACGCGTCGTCAGCGTCAGCCCGGACAGGTGACTTCTTCGACGTCCACGAAACGGATGTCCTGTTCGGAAATCAGCGCTGCGCCTTCCTCGGCCGTGGTGGTGCCGGTGGCGCAGTCCACCGTTGAGCTCGGCACAAGTTCCAGTGATGCTCCGGCCGGTTCTTCGCCGACGGGCGTTGGCGCGAACGGGTCGAGATCGTCGGGCAGGTGGCTGTCGAGTTCCTGCGTTGCAGCCAGATGCAGCTCGCCACCGGGATTGGCCGTGCCGCTCGCGAGGCAGATTGCGCTTGCGTCTGCCGCACGCGCGAGCAGGGTCCATTCGCTGCCGGCTTCGAGCCGGTGCGCGTTGAGCACGAAGTCAAAGCTCGAGCCGATCCAGAAATAGGTCATGCGCGCCCACGATGCGCTGTCGGAATCCTCCGATGGCGAAAAATTCACGTGTGCCACGTGCGAGGCGCCAGCTTGGCCCAGTGGCCCCATCGCGGCCGGGGCATCGTCGCCACAGATACCGGTCTGTCCGCGCGGCACATCGCCGTGGCCGCGTCCGGGATTCGGACCGCCGTGGCCGGGCGGAGGATTGCCACCCAGTCCGGGCGGTGTTCCGCCGTGGCCTGGAGGCGTGACGCCAACGCTGGGAGGACCAACGCTTGGAGGAGTGGTGTCGTTCCCGCCACCTCGATTGCCGGGAGGATTTTCGTCAGGCTGATGCCGTTCCGGTGGACCGTTGCCGTTGCCGCGACCCGGACCGTCGGCCCATGCCGGGAGTATCGCCGCGCAGCCCAGTGCAAGTGCTCCAAGGAGTGTCGCGATGGACTTGTTCATGAGGGTTTCGGTCGTTTTCAAGCTTGTAACCAAATGTAACGTCAAACTCTGCGGGCACTGTTAACCAGTTCGCAGTTTGGCGCGATGCCCCAGTCTGGTTGGCCTTGCATTCAGCCCCGATGAATTCTCATTTAATGTTTACAATCAGCAATATACGAAAAATATAATCATGCTATGGCGAGGTTCAGCCACACCCTGTTGCAATCGCAGCACCGGACCCTTGGTGAATTCCTGGTCCGGCCCCGGACCCGGAAGTCCCTGCTTTGGAGTATCGAGTCATGAACAAGAGCCCCCTTTATATCGGCCTCGCGGCCATCCTCGCCGGCGGCGTCGCCGTTGCGGCATGGCAGGGGTCGCGGGACGAATACGCCGACGTGGTTGACGTGCAACCCGTCATGACCCAGGAACAGGCCTACGCCCAAGTGTTGAGCACCGAACCGGTGACCGACGTGGTGACCTCGCCGCGTCAGATTTGCCATGACGTGGCGACTCAAGAGCGCTTGCCGGAACGCGATGGCAACGTTGGCGGTACGGTCGCGGGTGCGCTGATCGGCGCTTTGGCCGGCAACCAGGTCGGTGGTGGCAAAGGTCGCCAGCTGGCGACGGTCGCGGGCGCGGTGGCGGGTGGCTACGCGGGACGCGAGGTCGATCGACGCCACGTTGGCGGGCGCGTCGTCGCCGGCACCCAGCGCCAGTGCGAAACCATTTCCGAGGCGCGCGAGAAGGTCGTCGGGTACGACGTCAGTTATCGCAGCGAGGATGGCCAGCTTGGTCAGATCCGCACCGCGAAGAAGCCCGGTGAGCGTGTTGAACTAGGCCTGCAGGACAAGATCGTCGGCTACGACGTGACCTACCAGTACCAGGATCTCCGCCGCACGGTGCGCATGGATCAGGCCCCGGCGGATCGGCTCCCGGTGATCGACGGCAAGGTAGTACTGGCGACCGATACGCCCCCGATGGACACCGCTAGAGCATCGACTGATCGCGGATGACGCCGGTAGTTTGAGGCGGATAAGTGAGGAGCGAGGGCGCGGCCTGAAAACCGCGCCCTCGCTGCTTTGGCGGTGCGGCAACCGGCGATGCGCGCGTGCCGGCATGGCAAGCGCAACACGGAAGAGGGTAAAATTCCGTGTTTGGCGCGCGCCGGAGGCGGGCGTCCCCCTTCGACGACTCCATTTTCTACGACTTCTCCGAGCCTGCCATGCCCGCACTGAATCCGTGTGACCTTTTCGATGTCCGTTCTCTGCTGAGTGACGAAGAGCGCGCGGTGCAGGACACCGTGGCGCGTTTTACCGACGAACGCGTGCTGCCGATCATCGGCGATTGCTTCGATCAGGCCCGCTTCCCGAAGGAGTTGATTCCCGAGATCGCCTCGCTCGGCCTGCTGGGTTCGTCGCTGCCCGAGGAGTACGGATGCGCTGCGCTGAACGCTGTCAGCTATGGGCTGATCTGCCAGGAGCTCGAGCGAGGGGACAGCGGCATCCGCAGCTTCGTGTCGGTGCAGAGCTCCCTCTGCATGTATCCGATCTACGCTTACGGTTCGGAAGAACAGCGCCGTGAATGGTTGCCGCGCATGGCGCGCGGTGAAGTCATCGGCTGCTTCGGCCTGACCGAACCGCACGGCGGTTCCGATCCGGCGAACATGAAGACCCATGCCAAGCGCGACGGCGGCGACTGGGTTATCAACGGCGCCAAGATGTGGATTACCAATGGCAACGTGGCCCAGATCGCGATCGTGTGGGCGCAGACCGAGGAAGGCATCCAGGGCTTTATCGTGCCGACCGATACGCCCGGCTTCGCCGCGCAGGAAGTGCACAAAAAGATGAGCCTGCGTGCCTCGGTGACGTCGGGCCTGTTCTTCGACAACGTGCGGGTGCCGGATTCCAGCCGATTGCCGAATGTGAAGGGCCTGAAGGGGCCGCTGGGTTGCCTCAACCAGGCGCGCTACGGCATCACCTGGGGCCCGATTGGCGCGGCCCAGGCCTGCCTCACCGAAGCCAACGAGTACGCCAAGAATCGCATCCTGTTCAATCGCCCGATCGCCGCCACGCAAGCGGTGCAGCTCAAACTCGCCGACATGGCGCGCCGTATCACGCTGGCGCAGTTGCTGTCGCTTCAGCTTGGTCGCCTGAAGGATTTGGGCACGATGCAGCCGGCGCAGGTATCCCTTGCGAAGTGGAACAACGTGCGCATGGCGATCGATATTGCGCGCGAGGCGCGCGATATTCTCGGCGGCGCGGGCATCACCACCGAGCACGGAGCGATTCGCCACGCGTTGAATCTTGAGTCTGTCATTACCTACGAAGGCACCGAGACCGTGCATCAACTCGTGATTGGACGCGAGTTGACCGGCATCAACGCGTTCTGACCCGGCGTCGCCCCGTGCTCGCCGTCTATGGCTTTTCCTCGTCCGGCAACTGCCACAAGCTGCGCCTGTTGCTGGAACAACTGGGTCGCGAATACCGCTGGGTCGAAACAGATTCTGCCCGTGGCGCGACGCGCACGCCCGAATTCCTTGCGAAGAATCCGAATGGCCGGGTGCCGATCGTCGAGCTCGACGATGGCCGCGTGTTGGTGGAATCCAACGCGATCCTGTTCTGGCTGGCGGAAGGAACGAAGTGTTTGCCGGGTGATGCCTGGGTACGCGCGCAGGCGCTGGCCTGGATGTTCTTCGAGCAGTACAGTCATGAGCCCTATGTCGCGGTAGCGCGTTTCATCCGCGGCTGGACTCCGCCCGATTCGCCGCGCCGAGCCGATCTGCCGCGGCTGCAGGAACGTGGACATCAGGCCCTGGCGGTGATGGAACGACACCTGTCTGCGCGTCCCTGGTTCACCGGAACGGACTACGGCATCGCGGATATTGCGCTGTTTGCTTACACCGATGTCGCCGGGGAAGGTGGTTTCGACCTGACACGATACCCGGCGTTGTGCGACTGGTTGGCGCGCGTGCGCGCCACGCCGCGATTTGTCGCGATGGCACCGCCGTCGGCTGAAGCTGCGGCACTGCTCGCGCGAGCCGACTGATCTCCACACCGTCATCCCAGCCCTTCGACAGGCTCAGGACAGGCCGGCCTGTGGCCGAGCTGGGATCCAGCTTGATCTGATCTTGCCATCGAAGCAAAGTCAAAATGGATTCCAGCTTTCGCTGGAATGACGAGCAAACCCCGCGGAGTTTTCGATGTCTGCACAACCCATCCCCGCCCGCCAGCGCGATGTCAACCGCGCCAAGGTTTGCGACGACAATTTCATCGAGTTCGTGCGCGGCTGGAACGGCCGCGCGCAGCCGAAACCGTCGCCTGACGAGGCCGTGCTCGACGGCAGCCTGTGCACCGCACGCGACTTCCTCGAACTATTCGAGTCGCAGCTGATCAGCCGTCACCTCGATCTGATGGCGCGCGTATTGCGCGTGCAGCAAAAGGTCTTCTACACCATCGGCTCCAGCGGCCACGAAGGCAATGCGATGGTGGCGCGCTTGGCGCGCCATACCGATCCGGCCTTTCTGCACTATCGCAGCGGGGGCTTCATGGCCGAGCGCTTCCGCAAGCTGCCCGGCATGGATCCCATCATGGACTCGGCGCTGAGTTTTGCGGCCAGCAAGGACGATCCGATCTCCGGCGGGCGCCACAAGGTCTGCGGCAGCACCCACAACGGCTTGCTGCCCCAGACCTTGTGGCGCCCGCCGGAGATCGGATCGTCCTTGCTGGCCGCAAAACTCAGCGCCGA
>JBKJTK010000534.1:0-8409 GCA_046590875.1 Chiayiivirga sp. | reverse complement strand
GGCCAGCCGCACCGTCGGCCGCGCGATAAAACGCGGTGACGTCGTGATCTACGAGTCGACGGTGTACCCGGGCGCCACCGAAGAGGTCTGCATTCCGATCGTCGAGCGCGAGTCGGGTCTGCGATACAACGTCGATTTCTATGCCGGTTATAGCCCCGAGCGCATCAATCCGGGCGACACCCAACATCGTCTTCCCACGATCAAGAAGGTAACGTCCGGCTCCACGCCCGAAATCGCGGACTTCGTCGACAAGCTTTACCGTCGCATCATCACCGCGGGCACGCACCGCGCCAGCAGCATCCGCGTTGCGGAAGCCGCGAAGGTCATCGAGAACACCCAGCGCGACGTCAATATCGCTTTGATCAACGAACTGGCCGTGATCTTCGAGCGGCTCGGCATCGATACGGGCGAAGTGCTGGAAGCCGCCGGCACCAAGTGGAACTTCCTGCCGTTCCGGCCCGGGCTGGTTGGCGGCCATTGCATCGGCGTGGATCCGTACTACCTCACCCACAAAGCGCAGCAGATCGGCTATCACCCCGAAGTGTTTCTCGCCGGCCGCCGCATCAACGATGCCATGGGCAGCCTCGTCGCTCGCCGCGTGATCAAGCTGATGATGCAGCGACGCATCCATGCCGCGGAGTCGCGAGTGTTGATCCTTGGGCTTGCGTTCAAGGAGAATTGTCCGGATTTGCGTAATACGCGCGTCATTGACGTGATTGAAGAATTCCGCAGCTTCAACGCCACGGTGGAGGTCTTCGATCCCTGGGTGAGCGCCGCCGAAGCGCAGCACGAATACGGGCTGGCACTGGTCACCACGCTCGAGGCCGGGCGTTACGACGCGATCGTGCTGGCCGTGGCGCATGCGGAGTTCATCGAAATGGGCGCCGAGCGCCTGCGCAGCCTGGGCAAGTCGGGCGCGGTGCTGTTCGACGTCAAGCACGCGCTGCCCAGGGATCAGGTCGATGGCCGTCTCTAGCCGGAGTTCCGCATGAAGGTCCTGGTCACCGGCGCGGCCGGCTTCATCGGATCGGCACTGAGTCGGCGCCTGCTCGATCGCGGCGACGAAGTGCTGGGTTTCGACGATCTCAACCCCTACTACGACCCGAGCTTGAAGCAGGCGCGGCTGGCGCGGCTGACCGGGCATCCGGGATTTCACTTCGAGCAGGCCGCGCTGGAAGATCGGGCGGCGGTCGAGGCCGCGTTCTCGGGTTTTCGTCCGCAGCGCGTGGTGAACCTGGCCGCGCAAGCCGGCGTACGCTATTCGCTGGAGAATCCGCGCGCCTACATCGACAGCAATATCGTCGGCTTCCTGCACATTCTCGAGGCTTGCCGGCACTCCGCGGTCGAGCACCTGGTCTACGCGTCGTCGAGTTCCGTGTATGGCGCCAACACCAAGCTGCCGTTCTCGGTGCGCGACAACGTCGATCATCCGGTGAGCCTGTACGCGGCCAGCAAGAAATCCAACGAACTCATGGCGCACACCTACAGCCATCTGTTTGCGTTGCCGACCACGGGCTTGCGTTTTTTCACCGTCTACGGCCCCTGGGGTCGACCGGACATGGCACTGTTCCTGTTCACCCGCAACATCATCGCCGGCAAGCCCATCGATGTTTTCAATCACGGCCGGCACCGGCGCGATTTCACCTACATCGATGACATCGTCGAGGGCGTGATCCGCACCCTCGATCGCGTGCCGGGGCCGGATCCTGGCTTCGACGCGGCGGCACCCACTCCGGCGTCATCGCACGCGCCTTACCGGGTCTACAACATCGGCAATCAGCAGCCAGTCGAATTGTTGCGCTACATCGAGATCATCGAGCAATGCGTGGGGCGCAAGGCCGAGATCCGGCTGTTGCCGCTCCAACCCGGCGACGTACCCGATACAATGGCCGATGTCAGTGAGCTGGTTCACGATACGGGGTATCGGCCTTCGATGCCGATCGAACAGGGTGTGCGCTCCTTCGTGGACTGGTACCGCGACTTCTATCGTGAGTGAAGCGCGCCCGCGGCAACGTCATCCGCGTTGCCGTTGTTTGCCGATTTTGTAACGAAACACCATTCACGCAATACCGGGGGAAGTATCGCCATGAAGTGGACGCAAGTGATTCTGGCCTGTGGCCTCGCCGTGCTGCTGTCGGCCTGCGCCACGACGACGCCTTCGACGACCGCGCCGAGCCTGGAACCGCAGCAGCACGCGGTTGCGACCTACCGCATCGGTGTGGACGACGTCGTCCAGGTTTCGGTGTGGCGCAACGAAGGCCTCGACGTCAGCGTGCCGGTGCGTCCGGACGGCATGATCTCCGTGCCCCTGGTCGGCGATGTGGAAGCCGGCGGCAAGACTCCGGAAGAAGTCGCCACCACGATCAAGGAGAAGCTCGCCGCCTATATTCGCGAGCCCCAGGTCACGGTGATCCTGACCGAGCTCAACAGCCACGAGTATCTGTCTCGCGTACGCGTCACGGGTGCGGTGCAGCAGGCCTCGTCGCTGCCCTACCGCCAAGGCATGACCGTGCTCGATGCGGTGCTGGCGGCCGGCGGCACCACCGAATTCGCGGCGTCCGACCGGACCCAACTGCATCGCCAGACGGCGGACGGGACCAGTGCCTACGCTGTGAAGCTGGACCGCATCCTGCTCAAGGGCGATCTGGCGACGAACTTTCCGCTGCAGCCCGGTGACGTGATCACCGTCCCGGAACGCTCGTTCTAGTTCACGCCCGATCAAGATCAGGCCCGATCTAGATCAGCCCGATCTAGATCAGCCCGATCTAGATCAGGCCCGATCCGATCCAGCCCGACCGCGCGCGGACCCCGCACTCCATGATCGAAAAGTCGCTACCACCCAACGAGATGGCCCCCATCCTGTTGCGGGAGGCCCAACGCTACTCGCTCACGATGGTGGTTCTGTTCGCCCTGATCGCGGTATCGAGCTTGTTGGTCGGCATGTTCCTGTTGCCAAAGAACTACGTCGCGTCCACCACGATCCTGGCGCAGCAAAGCGACATCATCCAGCCGCTGCTGGAGGGTCGCGCCGTGGCGACCGGCGTGGTCGATCGCGCCGGAATGGCGCGGCAGGTGGTTTTCAGTCGCAAGGTGCTGATCGAAATTCTCAAGACCGGCGGATGGCTCACCGAGGACCCGAATGCCTTGCAACAGGATCGACTCTTCGAGCAGATCCAGGATCGCACCCAGATCTCCAGCCCGCGCCCGAACCTGGTCCAATTCACCTATCGCGACAACGATCCGGAACGTACTTTCAAGGTCACCGAGCGCTACGCCGAACTGTTCATCGAAGAGAGCCTCGCCGCCAAGGAGCGCGAGAGTCGCGAGGCCTACGAATTCATCGACAGCCAGGTGCAGGACTACCACCGCAAACTGACCGACGCCGAGAGCAACCTGCAGGATTATCGCTCCCGCAACGCCGACGCCCAGCCGGGCAGCGCCGCGGATGTGAATACCCGTATCAGCGCCTTGCGCACCCAGGTCGAACAGACCCGCATGACCTTGCTCGAACAGCAATCGAGCGAGGAGGCGATCGCATCGCAACTTTCCGGAGAGTCCTCGGTGACGGCCGTGCAGACGCGCGAGAGTCTGTATCGCGCGCAGTTGATCGAGCTGCAGAACCAGCTCGATCAGTTGCTTCTGACCTATACCGATCAGTATCCGGATGTGACCCGCATCCGCCACCAGATGAGTGATGTCCAGCGCACGCTGGAGGAAGAGGAAAGGAATCGGCTGAAACCCAATGACAGCGCCGATGCGTTCCAGAACAGCCAGTTCAATCCGCTCTATCAGGAGCTGCGCAGTCGCCTGGCCGAAGTGCGTCGCGAACGCGCCGCCATCCAGTCGCGCATGGCCAATGCCGAATCCCTCCTGCATGGAGAACTCGACCGCAGCCGGCGCATCGCGGCCTCCGAAAGCGCGTTGGCCGAGTTGACCCGCGACTACGAAGTCAACCGGGATATCTACCAGGATCTGCTGCGTCGACGGGAGAACGCGCGGGTATCGATGGTGATGGATCAAAAACGCCGCGGCCTGACCCTGCGGGTGCAGGACCCGGCCGTGATGCCGATGCGACCCACCGGCCTGCGCGTCCTGCACTTTGCGTTGGCCGGTTTTGGTGCGGCGGTGGGGTTGCCGCTGGCATTGCTGTTCCTGCTCGTACGCTTCGATCCACGCGTGCGCTCCGCGCGCCAACTCGAACGCCATGCCAACGTGCCGCTGCTGGCCGTGGTGCCACCCTACCTGACGCGCAGTGATCGCCGCCGCCGCTGGGCCCGGGGCGCACTCAGCGCCACAATCGTCATCGCGGTGCTGGCGGTGTATGGACTCTCGTTCTGGTTGCAGAAAGTACAGGCCTGACGCTACCTCATGACGCCTCCAGACAGCCACGGATCTAGCCTGACGCCCAGCGACGAGTCTTCGCCCACCATGGCGCGCCGCACCGATGCGGCGCGCTCGATCGCACGCGTCACCGAGACCACGGTGCTTTCGCCGCGCACGCTCGAAGAACGTCGCCTGATCCATCGCAACGATTCTGTCCGGGCGCAAGCCGATGCCTTCCGTGAACTTCGCACGCGCCTGCTGGCGCTCGGCGGCGAACAGAACTTCGTCACCCTGGTGGCGCCGGTCGGCCACGGTTGCGGCGGCAGTTTCGTGGCGCGCAATCTGGCCGCGGCGTTCGCCTTTGATGAAGCCAAGACCGCCTTGCTGCTCGACTGCGACGCGCGCCACCCGGCACAACACAGCGCGCTCGGCGTCGATTGCAGCAACGGCGGCCTCATCGACTATCTCGAAAATCCATCGCTCGACCTGTCGCAAGTGCTGTACCGCACCGGCGTACCGCGGCTACGCCTGATTCCCAGCGGCAGTCAGCGCGAGACGACCGGCGAACACTTCACCTCGTTTCGCATGCGCGCGATGATCGATTCGGTGCGCAGCCGCTACGCCGATCGTTATCTGATCATCGATGCACCCTCGGTGACGGGCTCGCCCGACGCACGCATGCTGGCCGATCTTGCCGACCTCGTGGTACTGGTGGCCGGGTACGGACGGGTCACACAGCAAGGTATCGACAAAGCCGTCGCAAACTTCGACCCGGAAAAGTTTGCCGGTGTCGTCTTCAACCACCGGCCCTGACGGACCCGTCATGTCGCGTATCCCTGCCCTCGCAACCACGCTCACCACCGTGCTGCTGCTGGGCACCTCATCGACCCTGGCCGCCGAGCTCGAGTACGTGCTCGATCTGGGTTTCGAGCGCACCGACAACGTCACCCTCAGCTCGACGGATCGCATCAGTCAGGACATCGCCCGCGCTGGCCTTGGGTTCAACCTGAGCGAAGAAGGCGCGAGTTTGCAGGCCAGCATTGCCGGTCACCTCGATGCCCGCACCTACCTTGACAATGCATTTTCCGACACCCTGGATGGCGTGCTGTCCGGACGCGTCAACTGGGTTGCCGTGCCGCAGCGGCTGAGCTTCACGATCGAAGATCACGTCGGCCTGCAGTCGATCGACACCTTCGCGGCGGAGACGCCGAGCAATCGCCAGCAGACGAATGTTTTGTCGCTCGGCCCGACGCTGTTCTTCGATCTGAGCCGCAATCTGCGCGGCGAGGCTGAGTTGCGTTATGTCGACAGCGACGCCGAGGTCACTGAAGAGTTCAATTCGCAGCGACTCGGGCTGGCCCTGCGAGTGGTGCGCGAACTGAGCCCGATCAGCCGGGTGTCGTTCAACGTGCATGGACAGCGGGTGGATTTCGAAGCTGACGAGATCGCCCGCGACTACGATCGTCTCGATGCCTTCGCCCGCTACGCGCGCGAGCTGGCGCGCTTCGATCTCGCCCTCGATGCAGGCTACTCGCGGCTGGCCTATGCCGATAGCCAGGATCGGCGCTCGTCTCCGCTGCTGCGTGCGGATTTGGGCTGGCGTCCGAGCGAGCGCAGTCGCTTTGGAATCGCGCTCTCGCAGCAGTTCTCCGACGCCGCGATCGATGCCACGCGCGGCGTCGACACCTCTCAGGGCGTACCCGGCGCGGAGCCAGTCGGCAACATGGTCGTGTCCTCGTCGGCGTTCAAGCAGCGTCGGTTGGCATTGGATTACGCCTACACTGGCGATCGAGCGACGTTTACGTTTGCGCCCTACCTAAGCAAGATCGACTACGTCGATTCCGATGACTTCGACCAACGCAACACCGGCATGCGCGCCGGCATGATCTGGCGTCTGAGCTCGAATCTGTCGCTGGACCTGTCGGCGGTCCATCAGAGGATCGACTATGACCAACTGGAACGCGAAGACGAAACCCGTCAACTCGGCGCCAGCCTGCGTCGACAGTGGTCCACGCGTTGGAGCAGCCGTATCGAATGGGCGAACTACCGGCGCGAGAGCACCATCGCGGGTCTCGACGCCGAGCAGAACACGGTTTTCCTGAGCGTCACTTACACCCACTGAACGGGCATGGCGGCGGCTTTCGCCCTGGCGAACGAGGAATCACGAGCATGGCCACGATTCTCGTCACTGGCGGCGCCGGCTACATCGGCAGTCACGTCGTGGCGCAACTGCTGGAACGCGGCGAGCGAGTGGTGGTGCTGGACAATCTGACGACCGGCTTCCGCGACATGGTGCTCGGCGGCGAGTTGGTGATCGGAGATGTCGGCGATGCGGTTCTGGTCCATGACCTGCTGCGATCGCGCCAAGTCGAAACCGTGATGCATTTCGCCGCGCACACGGTGGTACCGGAATCGGTCAGCGATCCACTCAAGTACTACGGCAACAACACCTGCGCCACCCGCTCCCTGCTCGCGAGCACGGCCGCCTGCGGGGTGAAGCATTTCGTGTTTTCCTCGACCGCCGCGGTGTACGGCACGCCCGCCTCCGGCAGCGCGGACGAAGCCACCGCGACCCAGCCGATCAATCCCTACGGCAGTTCAAAATTGATGAGCGAGTGGATGCTGCGCGATCAGTGCGCGGCGAGCGCGATGCGGCATGTGACGCTGCGCTACTTCAATGTCGCGGGTTGCGACCCGCGCGGCCGGATTGGACAGTCGACGCGCAACGCGACGCTGCTGGTCAAGGTCGCCTGCGAGCATGCGGTGGGACGACGCGAGCGCGTAGCGATCTTCGGCACCGACTACCCCACGCCCGATGGCACCGGCATTCGCGACTACATCCATGTGGAAGATCTGGCCGCAGCACATCTGTGTGCGCTCGACCACCTGCGTACCGGCGGTGCCTCACTCACGCTGAATTGCGGTTATGGGCACGGCTACAGCGTCCGAGAAGTTCTTGATGCAGTCTCGCGCGCCTGCGGACGCAAACTGGTGATCGAAGAACACCCGCGTCGCGTGGGCGACCCGCCGATGCTGATTGCGCGCAGCGAAAAACTTCGCGCCGAACTAGGATGGATACCCCAGCATGACGACATCGACCGCATCGTTCGCAGCGCCTTGGCCTGGGAAGAGAAGCTTCTGGCACGGGACCACGCCAATGCGTAATCGAACCCGCTACAAGGCACTGCATCACTTCCTGGCGCGCTGCGCCTGTCTGGCGTTGCTGTCGCTGAGCGCCCTGGGCGCGAAGGCCGAGATCAAGCTCGACCTGTCCTTCGTCGAACGCGATTCGGAAGCCTACTCGCGCTTCAAGTCGTGGGTCGATGCCGCTGCTAACGGCGAGCCCGGATATGCTTTCTCCGCCACCGACGCGGCCTTGCTGTTTCGACTTTCGGATATCGACCGGCACTGCGAGCTCGCGGTGGAATGGGTGGAGCGCCAGGTCACCGATGCGGAAGCCAAGATCGCGCAAGGCGAGCGCCCGGAGATCGCCGGCGATTCCTATTTACACGTCGGCCCGATGATCTCCGACCTGGCCCTGACCTGGGACGCCTGCGCCGAACGTCTCACCGACGCGCAGAAAACGCGCTGGTCGGCTTACGCCGAACAAGCGGTGTGGAATGTCTGGCATCACGTCCGCGCGAATTGGGGCGGCGTGTCGCAACCCTGGACCGGCTGGTCGACCGACAATCCGGGCAACAACTACTACTACAGTTTTCTCGAAGCCACGATGCTGTGGGCGCTCGTCAGCAACAACGAAACGTGGCTGAAAGAACTGCGCGAGCGTCGGCTGCCTCCCCTGAAAGCCTACTTCGCGAAGTTGCCCGGCGGCGGAAGCCGCGAAGGCACCGGCTACGGCGCGGCGCACATGCGACTGTTCTGGCTGTACCGGCTGTGGCGCGACGCCACCGGAGAGGATTTGGCGAACGCGAACCCGCACGCCGGCGACAGCATTTCCTATTGGGTGCACGCAACCGTGCCCACACTCGACCGCTTTGCGCCGATCGGCGATCAATCGCGCAATTCGATGCCGGAGATCTACGACTATCATCGACGCCTGGTGCTGGAAGCGCGCCAGGTAACGAC
>JBKJTK010000471.1:0-4523 GCA_046590875.1 Chiayiivirga sp. | reverse complement strand
TTGCCGCCTCGTTCTGGGCTGGCGCGCTACTCGCTGGCGTCGCCTCCGCGACGGAAGTCCGCGCCTTGCGCGTCTGGGCGGGACCCGACTACACCCGCGCCGTATTCGATGTCTCCGGACCGCTCGACTACAAGATTTTCAGCTTGGAAAACCCGGATCGGCTGGTGCTGGATGTGAGCGGCGCTTCGCTCGCATCCGGCTTCAAGGCCAGCGATGCGAGCGGCCTGCTGCATGGCGTTCGCACCGGCAAGCAGGGTCCGTCCAACGTACGTGTGGTGTTTGATCTCAAGCAGGGCGCGCGGCCCAAGAGTTTCCTGCTGCCGCCGGCCGAAAAACTTGGCTACAGACTGGTCGTCGACCTGTATCCGAGCGGCAAGTCTGTCGCAGCGCCGGTAGTGCGTACGTTGGAAAACGCGTTGCCGGTCACCGATCGCGACGTGATCATCGCAGTCGACGCCGGTCATGGTGGCGAGGATCCCGGCGCGAAAGGTGCATCTGGTAGTTGGGAAAAGAACATCACGCTCGCGGTGGCGCGCGAACTCGCGCGACAGATCGATGTCGAGCCCGGCTTCACGTCCTATCTCGTGCGCGACGGCGACTATTTCATCCCGCTCAAGAAGCGCTACCAAAAGGCACGCGAGGCGCGCGCCGACCTATTCGTCTCGATCCACGCCGATGCCTTTCACAAGGCGACGGCCTCAGGTTCCTCGGTATTCGTGCTGTCCACCCGCGGCGCGTCGGGCGAGGCCGCGCGCTGGCTGGCGAATCGCGAGAATGCATCGGATCTGGTCGGTGGCGTGTCGCTCGACGACAAGGAAAACACGCTCGCGAGGGTGCTGCTCGACCTGTCGCAGAGCGCGACGATGACAGCGTCCGACGACGTCGCCAATCACGTGCTCGACGCGATGAAGCGCGTCGGCAAAACCCACAAGCCGCACGTTGAGCGCGCGAACTTCGTGGTACTGCGTTCGCCCGACGTGCCCTCGATGCTCGTCGAAACCGCGTTCATCAGTAACCCGGGCGAGGAGCGCAAGCTGCTCGATGCCGGCCACCGTACCAAGCTTGCCGCGGCGATCACGGCCGGCGTGCGCGATTACTTCAGCAACCAGCCGCCGCCTGGCACTTGGCTCGCGGACAATGCCAGCGCGCGCCCGCGCCAGCATGTGGTCAGCCGCGGCGAAACGCTGAGCCTGATCGCGACCCAACACGGCATCACGCTCGCCAGCCTGCGCGCCGCCAACAGCCTGAATGGCGACGTGGTGCGCGTCGGCGAGCGCCTGCGCATACCGCCGGGACTCGGACCGGGCTAGTTGTTCGAGGCTCGGGTCAAGAGCTTCAATGCAAAGACGCAAAGGTCGCCAAGGTCGCCAAGGAACGCAAAGGAGAGCGGAGCCGAGCAGAGTCTTGGCTTGCCGCTAGGCAATGGGTGGGCCATCGTCGCTCCGCACCCAATTCTTTCCCACTCTCTGTCCTTGACTTCCTTTGCGACCTTTGCGTCTTTGCGTTGAATCGCTCTCGATCTTGTCGGGTTCAGTATCATGGCGTCGTCGATCGCGCATGATGCCGTCGTGACCATCCAGCAACTCCCCGACACCCTGATCAACCAGATTGCCGCCGGCGAAGTCGTCGAGCGACCGGCGTCGGTGGTGAAGGAATTGCTGGAGAACGCGCTGGATGCCGGGGCGTTACGCATCGAAATCGAGCTGGAAGAAGGCGGCATGCGCTTGATCCGGATTCGCGACGACGGCGTTGGTGTCGCCGCCGAAGAATTGCCGCTCGCACTGGCGCGCCACGCCACCAGCAAGATCGCTTCGCTTGACGATCTTGAACACGTCACCACCATGGGTTTCCGCGGCGAAGCACTGCCCTCGATCGCATCGGTATCGCGCTTCGCGATCAGTTCGAAGCCGGCGGCGCAGGCGCATGCCCTGCGGATCGAAGTCGAAGGCGGGAAGGTGTTGCCGACCGCACCCACGGCGCATCCGACCGGCACCACGGTCGAGGCGCGCGATCTGTTCTACAACGTGCCGGCGCGGCGCAAGTTCCTGCGCGCGGAGCGCACCGAGTTCGGCCATATTGAAGAGTTGCTGCGGGGGCAGGCGTTGGCGCGGATGGAAGTTGGGTTCCGTCTCAGCCACAACGGCAAGCAGGTACGCAGCTACCGTGCTTCAGCGACGGAAGACGAGCGCTTGCGCCGTCTCGCTGATGCGATGGGCGAGGAATTCGCACGTCAGAGTCTGGCGATCGAACACGAAGCGGCCGGCCTGCGCTTGCATGGCTGGGTCGGCTTGCCGACCGCGTCGCGTTCGCAGGCCGACCAGCAGTATTTCTACGTCAACCGGCGCCTGGTTCGCGATCGCGTGGTCGCGCACGCGGTACGACAGGCCTATGCCGACGTGCTGTATCACGGCCGTCATCCGAGTTATGTCCTGTTTCTGGAAATCGATCCGACGCGGGTCGACGTCAACGTGCATCCGGCCAAGAGCGAAGTGCGTTTCCGCGATTCGCGTCTCGTGCACGACTTCCTGTTCCGCAGCCTGCACCAGGCGCTGGCGGGTGCGCGCGCCGGCTTGACCGCTTCAAGCGAAACGCCGCTCACCACGGTTGCTGGTGCGATGTCGTATGCCTCCTTCGGTGCGGGGGCGCAAACGCAGTCGCCACTGTCGTTTTCGGTCCGCGAACAGATCGGTGCCTACGCCGCGCTCTACGGTCCGGCACGCGCGGGAACGGCGGCGAACGAGCCCGCGCCGATGCCCGAGCTCGCGCACGGCGCACCGCCGCTTGGCTATGCGCTGGCGCAACTGCATGGCATTTTTATCCTGGCCGAAAGTCACGCCGGCCTGGTGCTGGTGGACATGCACGCTGCCCACGAACGCATCAGTTACGAACGTCTCAAGTCTGCGCAGGACGGCGAGGGCATTCGCGCGCAGCCACTGCTGGTGCCGTTGACGATTGCGGTGAGCGAGCGCGAAGCTGCGTGTGCGGAAGAACGCGGCGAAGCGCTTGCCGCGCTCGGTTTCGAACTTACGCGCAATGGGCCGCAATCGATCGTGGTGCGCAGCGCGCCGGCCTTGCTCGACGGGATCGATCCGCGCCAGTTGGTGCTGGATGTGTTGTCGGATTTGATCGAACACGGGGCAACCACCCGCGTAGAAGAAGTGCGCAACGAACTGCTCTCGACCATGGCCTGCCACGCCTCGGTGCGCGCCAATCGTCGGCTTTCTCTGCCCGAGATGAACGCGTTGCTGCGCGACATGGAAGCCACCGAGCGCTCGGGGCAATGCAACCATGGTCGCCCGACGTGGGTCCAACTCAACCGCCAGGAACTGGACCGGCTGTTTCTGAGGGGGCGATAGGTGGGAGGTCGCCAGCTGCGCCGACGATGATCTGTTCTTTCTTGAGGGCACACCGATGAAACGCTGGATACTGATCTCGATGTTGGCCACGACGTCGGCCTTCGCCCTGACGCCACTGTCCTACGAACAGACGATCGAGCAGTGGCGCATCGAGCGCATCGAAGGCTTGAAGAAGCCGCAGGGCTGGCTGTCGCTCGTCGGCCTGCACTGGCTGGATCTGAAGTCCGGAGCGCAGACCGTGGGTCGTGCCGCCGACAACGCGATCGTGCTGGCGACCGGACCCGATCGCCTGGGTGAGCTCAGTTATGCGGACAGCCTCATCTCGTTCACTCCTGCGAAGGACAGTGGCGTCACGGTCAATTACGTGGTGCGCAACGGTGCGGTGGAACTGAAATCGGACAGCAGCCGCACGCCTACCACGCTTGCCTTCGACAATGGCGAAGCCACGATTCAGATGATCGAGCGTGGGGAAAAATTTGCGCTGCGCGTACGCGATGCGCGCGCCAAAACGCGCAGCGGCTTCGTCGGTATAGAAAACTACGCGATCGATCCCAGTTGGCGCATCGAAGCGCGCTTCGAGCCGCACGCCGACGGCAAGACCATTCAGATTGCGAATGTCATCGGTCAGCTCGACGCAAACCCGAATCCGGGCGCGGTGGTGTTCGAACGCGATGGCAAGACTTACCGGCTGGAAGCCCTGGACGAAGGCGATGGTCAGCTCTTCCTGATCTTCGCCGACCGCAGCAACGGCAAGGAAACCTACGGCGCCGGGCGTTTCCTCTACGCCGACGCAGCCGTCGACGGCAAGACCGTGGTCGACTTCAACAAGGCCTACAACCCGCCGTGCGCCTTTAACGCCTACTCGACCTGCCCGCTACCGCCGCCCGAGAACCGTCTCGACCTGAGCGTAACGGCGGGCGAGAAGAAATACGCTGGCGCGACGCACTGAAACGCAGTCATGAACAGGATTCCGCAGCGATGGAAGTGAAGGACAGCAACGGCGCGCGGCTCGCTGACGGCGACTCGGTCACCGTGATCAAGGACCTAAAGGTGAAAGGCACCTCGGTCACGCTCAAGCGCGGCACCCTGATCAAGAACATCCGCCTGATCGACGATGAAGAAAACATCGAGTGCAACGCCGACAAGGTGAAAGGCTTGGTGTTGAAG
>JBKJTK010000451.1:0-15101 GCA_046590875.1 Chiayiivirga sp. | reverse complement strand
CAAGGCGAGGTCGAACGCGATGCCCTGGTATTCCCAACCCAGGAAATAGCTCGCCAGCACCAGATGGCCCGAGCTTGAAATCGGCAGAAATTCGGTCAGCGCCTGGATCAGCGCGAGAACGAGGATGTGGATGACGTCCATGTCGGAAGACCGTGCTCAGGCGTAGCCAAGGCGCGCCGCGATCGGCGCAAGCAGCGCGAACGGCTCGCGCAGCGCGTCGGCATAGTGGCGCCAGTATCCGGCCGGAAAGGCGTTGTCACCGGCTTGAGTCAGTGCTTGCAACGTGTCGGTAGACAGGGGCATGGGCTGACCGAGGAAGGTCGCCAGTTCACTCGCCGCGTTCGCCGGCGCAGCGAGCACGTCGTCGGCGCGCACGATCAGCAACATCGACGCCGCATGTTCGCGGGTAAAGACAAGATGTTCGAGCGTCGCGGCCAGCCACTTCGCGGCGGCCAGCGGATCGGCCGCCGACCCGCCCTGCGGGGAACCGAACGCGATCCAGTGCAGCAGCATGTCGCGCGGATCAGCGAGCGCTGCGATCAGGCGCGCCCCGGGCATCGCACGTTGCAACGCCGGCAGCCAGCGCGCGTCCCAGTCCGGCAACCAATCCACCACGGCCGCAGCGCTGACGCCAAGACTCGCCAGCCCGTCGTGCCAGCGCTGGGCGAAGGCCTGCGCGGCGGCACCAGCGTCAGTGTCCGGCAACCGCTCGACCCAGAATTCCTGGAAGTCGTCCAGGCGCGGCGCGGGGCCGAAACGATCCCCCAGCACGCCGCGACTCTCGACGCCGCTGAGGACGGCGGCGACGCGTTCGACCCCACTGCCCGGAGCGCCCCAGAGCAGGATCGGCGCGTCGTGCGCGCCGGGTAATGGCGTCGCGGCTGAGACAGCGGCCGCAAGCGCGGCGTCTGGCACGGCGCGCGGCGTGTCGGCTGCCGCGCCGCTCAGCACCTGCGCCTCGCACCAGCCGCGCAGCGCGTCTTCGTATTGACCGGCCGCGTCGTTGGCGCGTGCGAGCCATGTCGTCAGGGACAGTCGCACCGCAGGTTGTTCGATGGCCGCCAGCAGCGGACGCAAGCGTTCAACCGCGGCAGCAGCCGCGCCGCTGCGCAATTCGGATCGTGCCAGCACCAGTTGAGCGCCGACCCGCTGTGGATCGATCGCAACCGCAGCGTGCGCGATGGCTTCAGCACGTACTCGATCGCCAGCGGCCTCGAAAGCCTGGGCCGCGATTTCGCCCGCGACCGAACTGTCGGGACACGCCTCGGACCAGCGGGCGGCGGCCGCCGCGACGCGGGCGTGATCACCGCGCAGCAACTGGATCAGCGCGCTCCAGACGAATTCCAGTCGGGGCCGCGCGACCAACAGGGATTCAACATAGTTCACCGCCGTCGCCCGCTCGCCGCGCGCGTTCCAATTCCGCAGCAGCGCGTCGAGCGCATGCGGCTGCGCCGGATGCAGGCGCAAGGAGGCGGTCAGCGCCGTCACGGCGAGGTCGGATTCGTTGCGGTCGGTTGCAATCTGGCCTTGCAGGGTCAGCGCGCGCGGATCGTTGCCATCGGCCTCGACCAACGCCGCGGCCTCCTGTGCCGCTTCGTCGTTCCGGTCTTGCGCGAGCAGCGCGTTCGTCAGCGCGTAGCGCAACTCGCGCGCCTTCGGTTGCGCCACGAGCGCCTTGCGCAAGGTTTGTTCGGCGAAGGCAAAGTGACGCTGATTGAGGTACGCCAGACCGAGTGCACCCAAGACCATGGCATCCTCGGGCACGCGCTGCACGGTCTGGTTCAACAGCCGCAGCGCGGCCGCGCCCTGTCCGCGCGCCAGCAGCAACTGCGCGCGCTGGACCTCCACATGCGGATGATCGGGGTTGATGCGCTCGGCAAAGCGCAGGTGCTGCTCGGCCTGATCCAGGTCGGAGGCCGCCAGCGCCAGTTCGGCCAAGCTGAGATAGGCGAGCAGGTGGTTCGGATCCTGCTTCAACGCCGCCTCGAGCGCGGCGCGCGCGGCGTCGGGATCGTTGCGCAGCCGCGCCAACGCGGCGCGGCTGACATGGTAGGGCGCGCGCTCGGGCGCCAAGGTCAGGGCACGATCGAGCGCAATCTCGGCGGCGGGCAGATCACCTAGTTGACGCAAGGCCAGACTGAGCAGGTGATGCGCCTCGGCGTGATCGGGTTCGGCATCGAGCAGGGCGCGGGCGGCGGCGGCGGCGGCCGCAAGGTTGCCGCCACGCAGGGCGGCCAGAATGGGTTCGAGCATGGGTTGGATCAGGCAAGAGTCAGACCGCCATTGTAGCGGGCGGGCACGCTCAGGGCTTAGAACAGGCTTCCAGCAAGCGCGCGGCGACGTAGTCCTCGGAAAAACTGGCGAGGCCAAAGTCGCGAATGAAGCCGCAGTGGCCGCCGAACGGCGCGATATCGAGCCGCGCGTGCGACGGCAACGCCAGGCGCTGGAAATCCTCGATCGGAATGATCGGGTCATCGGCCGCCGTGAGGATGCTGACCGGCACTTCCAGCACCGACAGGCGTTCGCCCGCGAGCGAGTAGCCGTCAAGATAGTTTTCCAACGTGCCCAGGTCGGTGAAGCGCTCCACCAGCGCCCGCGTCAGGCCGCGCAGGCTGGTGCTTAGCTCGCTCTTGCTGAACTCAAAACGCTGCGGATACAGACTCTGTTTGCGTCGCAGCGAGTCGGCCCACTTCAGCATGAAGTAGCGCTCGTAGAACCACGGCGCCGACTCGATCGCTGACAGTCCCGCGGCCGGGCTGATCACCGGGCACACCGCCACCGCGTGGCGCAGCGCAATCCCCGCCGCCGGTGCACGCAGCGCCACCCGCAACGCGAAGTTGCCGCCCAGGGAATATCCGGCCACGCACAGCGGCAACGTTGGAAAACGCTTGCCCACCGCGCCCACCGCGCCGACGACTTCGGCGATGCGGCAGGAATGGAACAGCTCTTCGTTCAGATGATGCGTTCCGCCGTGATCGCGGAAATGCAGCCGGAACACATCGAAACCTTCGTTCAGCAGCCGGGTGCCGGTGTGCAACAGATAGCTCGACTGCACACTGCCTTCCCAGCCGTGCAGCAGCACCACCAGCCCGTGCGGTTGTTCTCTCACCTGTTGCGGGGTGTGGAAACCTTGCAGTCGGACGTTGTCGCCGCAATCCAGGATGTGCTCGACCGCGCGTGATTCGATCTGATCGCGCTGTCCCTTGCCGACCAGCCGCCGCAGCCGGCTCGACGCCAGCACCGACTGCACGTGCGGATTGCGCAGTAGCGCGGGCGGACGGAAGCGGCGCGCGTCCACGATCACGATTCCATCGCCTTGAGGATGCGCTCGCGGCAGGTCTCGGCGAGTCGTCGCCGTCCGTCGGCATTGGGCATCACCGGTTCGAGGAAATGCACTTCCGCGATTCGACCGGGTTCGCCCAGGACGCGGATGAAGTTGGCGAGGAAATTCTCACCCGGTGCAAACGCGATGATGGTCTGGGCCGACCCGCCCACGCCGTAGCGCAGCGCCACCGGCTGCACCGGTGCCTCGGCCGCCACCGCGGCCTGGAAGATGCGCGCATGGAACGTGCGAATGGTGTCGCCCGAAGTGGCGCCACCCTCCGGGAACACGCCGACGGCTTCTCCGCATTGCATGCGTTGCACCATTAGATGCAGCACGCCGGTCAGGGATTCGTTGCTGCCACGGCGGTGATAGATCGTGCCGCCCCGACGCGCCAGCCAGCCGATCAGCGGCCAGCGGCTGATTTCGCTCTTGGCCACGAACCCGACTACGCGGGCGCTGTGCAACAGGGTGATATCCATCCACGAGACGTGATTGGCCACGCACAGCACCGCGCCTTTCAACGGCAGCCCGAAGCGCTGCACGCGAAAACCGAAGATGCGCATCATGACTTTTGACCAGGCGCGAATCGTCCGGTGGTCGACCCGTTCGCCGTCAATCCGCCAGCGCGCGGTGAGCGGATTGATCAGCAGCAACGTGATCGGCAGCCCGATGAGCAGGTGCAATAACAACAACGGCCCGCGCACGGCGTAACGCAGCGGCCGCCACGGGTCGTGGCGCACAACCGGCATCGCGCGCGCGTCGGGAACAGAACTCATGCGCACAACATTACCCACAACGCTAGAGCAAAGCACCCAGCGGGAGCGTATGGACCGGAACGCCGGTCCGTCGAGGTATGAGATCCAGTTGAGTTTGGCCATATCGGCCAGACTCCGTTAGACGTCTGCCGATATTGTCACCCCTCGTTCGGGCTCGATACTGGGGACCACGATCTGACGCGCCTCTTCACCGGCACTATGGCGAAGGTCACCAGAGCGGCAGAGCGCGCTGAGGCCACCTCGTGCGCCGTATTCCAGCACCGCGCCGACGTGGCACGGAATCGCGCACCTGCAACGTTGCGGAGTAACACGGCAACCCGTGGGTCGCACACGCCCCGCCGTTAGTGCCAACCAGGTGGCGAATCGCTCCCCATGCTGTGGCGAAGGCTGAGACGTGGAATGTTGCACCTCGTCACCGTCCGCATCTGCGCCTGTTGGACGCTAAGTTGGCTAAACTTGGCAACCAGATGGCATGGCCGGGAAGGGAAGGCGATGGCGATGGCGACAAGCATCGAGGGCGACATCTTGACGCTCGAAGAGGTGGCGGTCTACCTGAAGGCCGGGAAGCGGACGGTCTATCGCCTTGCTTCGAACGGCCAGATCCCGGCGTTCAAGCTGGGAGCGACATGGCGGTTTTCGAGAACCGAGATCGAGGGCTGGATCAAGCAACAATCCAATGGAACTGTGGATGGTTGAAGCATCGGCTGGCAAGGGCGAACGCCGCGTGGTGGTGCAGCCCATCGCCGTCAAGCAGGACGGCACGCGCGTTCCGGCGGTCGAGCGCCTGTGCGAGAATTTCCTGCAAGCACCGCCCGCCACACCGGTATTCCGGCCCGAGCAGCGGATCGATCTGTTTGCTCGTGCGGTGGAGCCAACCTTGCAGCGCGAGCTGAAGCACAAGGGTGCCGCGAATGGTGACGGCAGCTATTCGGCTGAGCTGATCGGCTATGTCGAGATCGTGGGCTAAGCGCAAAAAACATCGGACCAATCTGCAGTCACATCGCAATCGATGCGCCGCACGCCGATTAGACGCATTCCTCGCGTATCGCCCTATCGCCACTGCTGTTTCGATCGCAAATCCGGCCCGCTAGGGCACCTCCAACGACCTCATCCGGGTCCATTGGCGAAGGTGATCCCATTTGCTCTACTGCCCCTTTTCTTGCGCGCTCGAACAAAGCCAGCACCCTCAAGCGCAGCTGTCAGAGCATGTCGACGCCAGTAGGGACCAACTCGATGTTCCGAGCACAGTGCGAGCCACTCTGACATCCCGTCGTCACGACCAAGTAAGAGATTTGGCAGAATATTGCGTACCGCGACCTCTCGAGCCACGGTCGCGACGTTGGCGTGGATCGCTCGAAAGTGCTCGGACATGCGTCGATGCCCCAGCCGCCGCATCAGCGCTCGATGATGCTTGATGAGGTATCCGTGACAAACAAGGAAGCGCTTTGCGACCGCCTCCCATCCCGGAACATGGTCAGTGTCGGGCGCACTAATCTGAGCGCGGAGGGCTTGCTCGATGGCAGAGTCGAACCGCTCTTCTAAGCCTTGAGGCTCTGAATCCGTTCGGGCTACCGCCGCCAAGTCTAGCCTAAGCCCGCCTTCCCGCTGAGCGGTCTCTACAGGGGCGTTAAGCAGGTCCAACAGCGATATACCCTCGTCATCTGCAACTCGTATCAAGACGTCTAGGCGCTGTTGTCCGTGAGTGAACGTACTCCGAACTAGCCGGTATCCGCGCAATCCGACGACAGACCGCTTCGTTGGGCGCGATAGAGTCTGTACGTGGGTCTCGCGGTACGCGGCAACAGCCTCTGGATGAGCTTGAACGAACGTCCCTTTGGCGATAGCGCTGACGAGTTCAATACAATGCTTTTCCCCGTAGGACGGTTCGAGATCCGGCTCCCATTTCTTTGATGGGTATATCAACTCAGCCTCACACCTCCAGCAGATCAGCAAGTTCCCCGATCGGTGCCCATATTTTTGTGGCATGCCACATGCGGGGCAGTTCGTCGTCAACCTGAGCCTGTGGGCAGGGCATCGCTGTTGCAAGGCGATGGCCCAGAGCAGCTGATCGTAGTAGGTCTCACCGGCCTTCACCGCCTCATGCATGCAAGCAGGACACCAAGCACGAGTGGAGCGAATACACATTGGTTGGTTGGATACCGCGCCAGCCAGCGCCAGAAGTGTGCAGCGACGAAATTGCGAATGCCCAAAGCCGCGCTCCAGAGCGGCGATGAATCGATGGATCTGTGGGTTATAGCCCGCAAGCGCGGTGCAGCCGAACCCACCGTGGATGACGTTGAAGCTCAGTTTTTCGTCGATGATGGCATTCCTCAATGCCCAGTCCGAGAGATGCCGAACAAACTGCGTTACGGAGACCCCATGTGTCGCCGCCGCCCGCAGCACGAATGAAGCGAGCGACTCAACCTCTGTTGTCCCGTCACCTAATGGTCGCAGAGGCAGGTAGTGGCTCATTCGATGACCTCTATAGGATCTGGCATCTCGCGGTTAGGGCGTCGTTCAAACGGCTTGGGTGCGGGACGCTGACCGGTGCCGGCCACTTCCTCGTCAGGCTTCGGGGCAGGAGGCACAACCAAGTACTTCTGAAGTGCTTCTTGTCCTTTCCGAACATCATCGGCAATTCGTTCGTGCTCAAGCTTGGGTGGATAGAAGGCGCGTATCATTTTGGCGTCGATCTTGGTGCCCGACACTCGGTGTTGCACTTCGCACCGGTCCACGATCTTTTCGAAAAGTCCATAAGAACCGTTCCCGGCTTGGCGGATCTCTGGCGCCATGTCGGTGAGTAGCGCAGGCGCCACCAAAGGCAGCCCTTGCGATCGCATTTTCATGATCTTGCGCCACTCAGCCTCGTCCTCCGTGGCTTCGGAATATTGGCCGAAATCGATGACCTCGAGTCGACCTGCGAAATGCGAGGCGTCGAAGAAGCCCTGGTAGGCCAGCTCGTATCCACCAACTAGAAGAAGCGTCCTGTCGTCTCCCGTGAGCGTCTTGACGGAGTCGAGAATAAAGCTGCGAAGCTCGGCGTCCTTGGTATGCGTCAGATGATGGGCTTCGTCCAAACCGAAGAGACGTGGATTGCGCAGCGTGATTGCTTCGGCGAGCGCTATACGGATTCCCGTCTCATCAATCTTGAGGGCGGGGCGATACGTCTTCATCTCGTCAATCGTCCCTAGGTTGACGTAGAACGGGTGACGCAGTTCCTTTAGTAGAAGGATGCCCACGAGTTTCGAGGAGATGCGGCCCTCTTGGGACGTCTCGATTCTCTGAAACACGATTGTGATTTCTTTTTCACTGCCGGGCCGCAGCTCTTTAGCGAGCATCCTGCGAAGCCACCGAAAGATAGTCGATTTTCCGCAGCGGGTTGGGCCGAGCAGCGCATAAATCGCTCCTTTTCCAGCGCCGCGGCAGAGTTCGAACAGGGTGGCGCGCGCATCTAGCAGCCGCCGGTGTGTAATGATCCTGCGCTCTGGAGGAGTCCACATGGCCTCAGAGCGCTTCTTCTTCTATTTCCAGCTGCTCTATGGCATCGAAGTCGATTGGCGCGTAATCGCGAACGGCAGGCTCCGGCGGTGCAGGACTTTGGCTGGCGGCTGCCTTAGCGTTTTGCTCACGCACTGCTTCCATCGTGCGGTGGAGCAACTCAGATGCGTGGCGATCTGCGTCCGCCTTCAGGGCGCGAATCGTTGCACGCAGCTCCGCCGAGAGCATGCTCGCGAGGCTGCTGCTCGCCAACGTAGCGACGGCGCGGATATTGCTGCCGTTGGCTCGGCAGACGATCCAACTCTTCTCCACGCAAACATAAATGACCGAATCATCGAAGGGCTCCAGGCGAACGGCGAGGTCGCGCTTCCATCCGCGATAGCGCGACAATGCTGGTGCGGAGTACCATCGCCGGTCGACCGTGAGACCACGGCCAGCGTGTAGACGATACGTTGCCTCGGGGGCCTCGATGGCGGTGGCGACGAGGAATTTCTGGTCCCAATCTACGGCCCGCCCACTGCAGCTGACCTTGCGTTCATACGACAGCCGAATGTCTTCAGGCGCCGAAATGTTCGACGCCCTAGGTTCGACGTTGTAGCCGTGGAATACAAAAGTTTCGATGGCGCTCAGCAGCGCTTTCGGCGTGAGCTCTGAACGCTTGTCAGCCCGAAATGCTGCCGAGATTGCGCGCGCACGCTCGATACTGATTCCGTGTCCTGGCAACCCGCGTAGAAAGCGCTGACGGAAGGCGCCGAACGTTCGTTCCACAGCCAAGCCGAACTTCGGGTCTTCCGGCGGACGCTCTGCCCGAGTGATACGGAGGAAGGCGAGCATGGTGGCGAAATGGACACTGCGAAATTCGGCGCCCCCATCCGTCATGATTGTTTCGGGAAGACGCCCGTGTCGGCGGACGCAATCTCGGATCACCAGGGCGCAAGCCTTCCTGCTCGGCGGACTGAATCCGAGCCAAATACCGAGCAGTTCGCCCGTGAAAGAGTCAACCAACGCCGTAAGCCAGGGGCGCCCGACAATCGCGCGCCCTTTCACGGCACCCAATCGTACATACACCTTAAGTTGGCAGTGATCGATGTGTCCGTGCGCCCAAGGTCGGGTGGCAACGATCGTGCGCTTTTCTGGATCGCTGGGATCGGCTTCTGCGTTGGCGTAGCGCCTGCCTCCCTTCTGCCGATCGTCCTCGTCACACCGGATCAGCTTCCACCAAGTGTAGTAGGTCGCTCTGCAAACCGGACGAAGACTTCGGTTCTCTTGGGTTGCTGCAAACGCTTCGAAATCTCGGCGATAGTCTATATAGGCCTGGTGCGTCGATTTGTCGCCAGTGTCCCGCTTCGCGGCCTTGATATGTGCGGCGAGGAAAGCCCCTTCGATTCGGTTCAGTAGATTTTCTGTTCGTCCGCAGTTCCCCCATTTGGGAACCAGTTCCTTTGCTCCGCCCTTGCGGAACTTGGCCCTATAGCGCCGAATGGACCGGGAAGATCTCGCTTGCCGTCCGATTCCATGGCGCACGCCAGCCGGCTCATCGTCGAGCTCGCGGAGCGTGATGTCGCTGCCGGTTAACGGTACCCTCCTAAGAACCTCGGGCAAGTAGCGTGGATGGCAGACCGTATCGATCGAAATCGTGGTATTCACGCCGAGTGTGTCGCGTAGCATTGCTTCCGAGGCGGTTAGCTCGATCGCTGTTTCCAGGTCGAGCGCAATCCATATCTGGTGGGGATCGCTTAGCAGCACGTGATCCAAATCAACGAACAGTCTTCTGGATTCGATCAGAAGCAGCACGGGAAACGCGTCGACAATCTCAAGCCGATCCATGAGATCACCGATTCGAATGCAGCGTTCGTGCGCCGCGGTGCGGAAGATGCGCTCTATCAGTCGATCGAGTTTGCCATTCGCTCGGGTTGCTTCGGCTGCGGCTGCCAGGAGTAGGCGAAGATTCTCTCCACGTATTGGATTAAGCGTGCTGTTCGGGACGACGCTGTGACGAATTCCCAGTTCGGCGAACGCCTTCTTGGCGGGGAGGTACTCGAACCCGCTGTCGGATTGTCGCCAATTTGCAGGCATTTCCTTGCACAAACGCGCCAGTTCGTGGTCATCCTTGATCTCATAGGCAACCACGCCCCCCTCTTCAACGGTCAGAAAATCAGCGGTGTACCACGTGCGCTGAATCCTTCCGCGGCGGTTACTAATTTGCACGGCGATGCGTACCGGCTGATCGAAGGCGCGAAGCACATCTGTCCGCCGCTCGAGTTCGTGCACAAACAGGCGCTCGCCAGTCCCAGACTCTGCCTGCAGAACAACTCGCAGTCGCGGCAAGGGAATTTCAAAGATTACGTTTCTTGTTCGTCGTGAGCCGACTTTGCGGTCAGGGGGGCTGGCCGCAACCTGAGACACGTAGGCCACGCCCTCGGGCGGCAAGCCACGGGCAATCAATTCGGATGCGAGACGAGTTTGGTCGAGCATGGTTCATCCCCTCACCATCTCAGCGCCTGCGTGGCGAGTTGGGATGGTCTGCGTAGCGGAGTCGAACCGACGGGACAGCCGAAGAAACGGCACCCCGCCGGGGCTTGAACTCTCAGCATTGGGGGGCGATACTCGAGCCGGCTGCGCTTACCAAGCATTGCCGTGAAACACCAAGGCCCCGGTCTAGTCCACCGGGGTTTTGCTTTCTCGCCCTTGAACAGGCGCCTCTAGGTCATGGTTGCGCTCTCCTGGCTGCCACCTCGCGCTCGTATACCGCGATCTTGCTGGGGGCTGGCTTGAGTCCTAGCGCAATGGCAACTTCGTGGGCCCGCCCTCGCAAGCCAACGATTCGGCCCGACAGCAGGCCGTAGACCAAGCTCGTCGAGTAGCCGTGGCCCACTGCCCACGCGCGAATTGACATCCCTTGCGCGCGAAATTCTGCCTTGGCATCGGCTGGCGTCATCGGCTTTACTGTAATATTATTGATCACTATGTATAAAAACGTAGCAAAAAGGCAGTGACCATGTCAAATACCGCTGCAGCGTCCCTCGGTTCTCGCCTGCGCGAAGCGCGGCAGGCCGCCGGTCTGTCTCAGGAGGCTTTCGCGGAAACGCTGGGTGTTGCTCGCGCAACACTAGGGGCCTATGAAGCTGACCGAAATGAACCCGGACTTTCATTGTTTGGAAAACTAAATTCGGCAGGGCACGATGCGGTCTATGTGACGGTCGGGATGCGCAGTCCGACATTTGCCGCCGCGAACGTGGATTGGCCCCTTGCGATAGAGATGGCTGCAGTGGTGTCGGCGTGGGCTCAACGAAGGGAGCGCATTCCGACACTCGAAGAACAAGCAGCAATATTGCAAGCAGCGTACGGGTGGGGTGTTGGCGGCGACAGAACCGCTGCACAACATGCTCTCAACGTGATGCTGAATGCGGCGTAGCCCCTTCCATGCGCCCGTCGGATGATCGAGCAAAGGCGCTGGAGCGAGCGCTCCGGGGTCCTCTCGAAACGGTTCTTTCAAAGGATGCTGAGCACGCCAAACGTGTCCGCGATCAAATCGCAGCACTTGAGTCGCGACGCCAGTTCGGTCGATCTATGTTGGCCTTAGCTGCGGCGTTCGCGATAGTCGTCTGGCTATTACCCGACGAGCCGGCGAAGGGCTGGCTGTGGGTGATGGTGGGAATCCTCTTCTTGACCTCCGCCGCACAGATCGACTGGGCTCACCGGCGACTTCGCAAACTGCTCCCTGAACTGACAGTAAGCGAACTCGCAATTAAAGCGGGACAAACGACCTCTGACACGGGGTCTATAGCCACAAAAGAAAACTGAGTGCGTATTGGTCACGTCCCATACGGGCCGCAGAAGCCTGGAGCGAGGAGCGAGGTGCGAGGTGCGAAATAATGAAACCCTGGCGCCCGTGCCCGAGCCATTGCGTGCTGCAGCGCTGCCAACATGGCGTCGCTGCTCAGCAACGCCGCTGCCGTCGCAGACAGACGCAGCTTCCACTGAGCCGAGCGCGAGTTGAACTTCTTCATGTCCAGAAGTGAAAACCAGTGATCCGACGATGAAGTTGCATCGACCCACGACGTGGATGATTGACGCCGTCGGGCCGGACGCGTGTGTTTGCGGGCCGACACATTGCACGTGAAACGGGGATTGGCTAGCTTCGATCACTCGGGAGACTAGCGTCATGTCGCAACCCATATACATGTTTGCGTTCACCGCCGGCGAGTGTGCTTTCGTGTACGGTGCGGAGGTGGCTAAGTGGATTCTCGGCGCGAAAATTCTCGCGCCCCGGCAGAGACCATTAGCTATTGCGCATGAGGACCTCGACCTGGTGGTGAGAGGAATCGCATCCGATCTCCACCCGTATTCATCCATCTTGGATCGACTCGATCGGGAAAACTCTTTCTGCGAGAGCAATCCCCGGCCTCTGGGATCTACGGTTGCCCGGGGGGAGTTCGTATACCTTTGGAAGCTTTTCGGCCTGGATGAGCGGACTCAGGACGAGCTGGAACACGCTTTGCGTTCAACCCCGGAGTATTTGGGGCGATATAGCGAGCAGCCGTCGAGGCTGCATGGCTACCTTTTCTCCGCCTCGGTGTACCCGGTATTGGCTTGCGACGAGACTCGTTGCGAATACTGCGTCGGTTACCTGGACGAAGAAGTCGAGGAGTTCAGTTCCAGAGATGCGAGGTTAGTGGAGAGACCAGACTGGGCATGGGCTGGGATATGTTGTCCCACAGAGGGCGGCGTGTACTTGGCGCGCACCTGCGAATAGCGCGACAAGGCTGAGCTCTGACGACATGCAGTCGGCGAACGTCTCTTGCTGCCCGTTTCGGCCGGTCAAATTCTCGCCGGTGTCGGAAATTTCGCTGGCGAAAGTGGTCAGTTTCCAAGGCGAGGCTGGACAATTGGCTGGCGGTTTGCACGTGCGTATTGCCAACGACCTGACCAGATTTTGCCAGAACAACTGACCAGCTTCGCCAGGCCAGCTGACCAGCTTCGCCGACCGAACTGCCCGCAGTCGGCGTCCGCCTGACCGGCAACAAACGACCCAAAGCGGCCGGTCAGACCGCGGCGCAATGCGATCAGGTTCGACTTTCGCACTACACATGGGTTCGGTAATCTGCTTTGCGCCCAGTAGCAGAACGAAGCCCGACGGAATCAGCCAAAGCTGGACAACAGTGATCGCGCCGACCGAGACATAGGTGCGATGCGTGGTCCCGAAGCTTCTGAGATAAACCCCGAACGCAACCTGCGCCACACGCCACAGCTGCGTTGTGCATGGGCTTTGGAATTATTTTCCTTCTCAGGATCAGCAAGCTGCGGTAAGGCCGGCGATTGACGCGCGCCCTGCGAGCAGTAATTCTTGCCAATGCTTGACGCCCCTTCACTCCACGCGCTTGCCGCGATCCTGTTGACGATCGCCATCTTCTATTTCTTCGCCAACGGCCGGGTAAAGATCGAAATCGTCTCGCTGATCGCCATCGGAGTGATCGCGCTCGGCCTTTACGTCTTTCCCTTCGAGGGTGAAGGCCGCAAGGAAGGGCTCAGGCTGGCGTTCGCCGGCTTCGGCCACCCGGCGCTAATCACTATCTGCTCATTAATGATCATGGGACGCGGCCTGGTCGTCACTGGCGCGCTCGATCCGGCCGCTCGGGGGCTGGCGCGGGTGTGGCGCATCAATCGGCAGTTTGGCCTGCTCGTCACGCTGCTTGCGGCGATGGCGATGAGCATGTTCGTCAACGACACGCCGGTGCTCGTTCTATTTCTTCCAGTGATGGCCCAGCTGGCCGCCAAAGGGGCGATGCCGGCATCGAAGACGCTGATGCCGTTGAACGCGGCGATCCTCATCGGCGGGATGGGGACAACCATCGGCACCTCGACCAATCTGCTGGTGGTCTCGCTCGCCCACGATCTCGGCATGGCGGAGCTGGACGTGTTTCATTTCACCCCGATCGTGCTCGCTGCCGCGATTGTGGCGCTGCCCTACATCTGGTTGGTGATGCCTCGGCTGATGCCCGACAATTCCCCCGAGGCCGGTCATGCGCCTCGCACCTTCCTTGCCACGCTGCGGATTCGCGATGGTTCGCCAATTGCGGGCAAGCCGCTGACCGAATGGCGCGACGGCCTGCTCAGGTCGATCGTCGCGACGTCTGATGGAAGCCTGCCGGTCGATCGCCACACTCGCCTGCGGTTCACGGGCTCGCGAGCGGAACTCGAAGAGATCGAGCAGCGGCTGGTGGCGAATGCCGCACCGACCTGGCTGATCGACCGGATGAAGGCGCAGTCGCTAAAGGCTGGCGAGGATCTGGTTGAGGCCGAAATGGCGATCACGCGGGATTCGCGGCTCATCGGGATGACTCTGCAGACTTCGGGAATCGAGGATGTCGCGATCCTCGGGATCAGCCCGGTCAATGATCCGCGCGATGAGCGCCCGCGAACCGCCGAGGCGCCGATGGCTGAGGGCGATGTGCTGCTCACCGTCGGGCTCTCCGACCGAATCCAGCAATTCGCAATCGATGAAGGCCTGCTGCTTCTCGAAGGCATCCGCGAGCTGCCGCACTCGGCCAAGGCGGCGCTCTCCTTGGTCATCATGGGGGTCGCGGTTGCGCTGGCAAGCCTCGGTATTCTCCCGATCGCCATTTCCGCGCTAGGCGGAGCAATCGCCATGTTCGCCACGCGCTGCGTCCGTTTCGACCGGGTCGGCAGGGCCTTGTCAGCCAAAGTCGTTGTGCTCGTAGCGGCAAGCCTCGCGATCGGCCGCGTCGTGCTCGAGAGCGGCGCAGCGGCGTGGCTCGGCAACCTGCTTGCGCTCGGGCTTCAGTTCCTGCCCGCCTGGGGGGTGCTGGCGGCGATCATGATTTTCGTCACCGTGCTGACAAACTTCGCGTCGAACACCACGGCAGCGGCGGTTGGCACGCCGATCGCATTCACCCTCGCCCAGTCGCTTGGTCTGCCGGTCGAGCCGCTCGTGCTGGCGGTGCTGTTCGGGTGCAACCTCTGCTACGCGACTCCCATTGCCTATCAGACCAACATGCTGATCATGGCGGAGGGCGACTATCGATTCCGCGACTATCTGCGCGGTGGCATTCCGCTGGTGGTGATCATGATTTTCGCGCTGTCGTTTCTGCTCGTCCGGCGATATGGGATTTGACGATCGGCCGCCTCTACGTGGATCGGCATACTCGGACCTTTGGTGTCTCTCGCGGCTCTTCCACTGCCAGTCACTGTCCCAGCCGATAAATCATCACCAAGCCGGTGAGTGACATCGTGACGGTGTAGGGCAACGCCATCCACATCATCCGGCCGTAACCGAGGCGGATCAGCGGCGCCAGCGCCGAGGTCAGCAGGAACAGGAACGCCGCCTGGCCGTTGGGAGTGGCGATGCTGGGGATGTTGGTGCCGGTGTTCACCGCGACGGCGAGCAGCTCGAACTGATCGCGGCTGATGCTCCCGCCGTCGAGCGCAGCCTGCAGCTCCTTGATGTACACCGTCGCCACGAACACGTTGTCGCTGATCGC
>JBKJTK010000369.1:0-9175 GCA_046590875.1 Chiayiivirga sp. | reverse complement strand
GCCTCCAGGCCGCCCTGCCAGGCAGCGGGTTGCTGCACGTGCCAGAGGAACGGCCCAATCCACAGCAAGCTGATCGCGACGGTGACGACGAACGCCAGCGCCAGGAAGCCGATCGCTAATACCAGCCCGCGCTGCGGCGCAACGACATCGAGCCTGCCGTTCGCGGGCGGCATTCGATTCATCAACCGGGCGCGGATCAGTCCAGCAATGGGGTGTTCAATACCTCGGACGGAGCCCCGAGCAGGCGTTCGGCTTCATCGCGCAGGTCCTCCTGTGTGACCCGCCCGCGGCCCATCAACGACTGAGTCAGGTTATCGATATCGAAGCGACTCTCGCTTTTTTTGCGGATCTCCGCATCTAGCGCGGCAAACAAGGTCACGGCACGCGCGGTTCGTTCGCCGCTAGAAGACGACCGATGCAGCCGCTTGACGTCGCGGCCGTGACGTTTCATCCATTGCAGCGCGCGCTGGCGACGGGTGTCGCTGAGCAACCCGGCGCGATTCAATAACTCAATCGAATAAAACTCCGCGAGCCCTTCTGCGATCCAGTCCTCGCCCTTCTCGCCGCGGATGCGGGTGATGACGTGAGTCAGTTCGTGCATCAAGGTGCTGGTGCCGTTCTCGCTGATCAAGGGCCGATCCGCGTGCAGGAACAGCGAACGCGGGCCGGACAATCCGCCGCGCCACATCGGATCGCCGGCGCCGAGCAGCAGCACCTTGGTCGGCAGGCGGCCGAAGGCGCGGCGCATTTCCGGCGCGGTGGCGTTGATGAAGGCGAGGATGTCGTTGCGGCGCAGGTCTTCGCCCTTGGGGCCTGCCACGCTCACTTCCATGTCCTCGATCCACTCGCGCCGAGTGCCGATGTCGCCGGCGATGACCCAACCCACCGGACGATCGAAACGGCGCGAAGAGTTCACCACCACGAAAGCTTCGCGCGCGCGGTTGAGCACATAAGGCGTGTCGGCGCCGGTCCAGCCGGTCGGCAGCTTGAACCGCAGACGTGCGCGCGAGTCGGCGTTCTTGGTAGTGCGCACGCGCGCACTGGGCACCAGGTCGTCGCCACGCACGATCACCCAGTCATCCGTCATCAGCGCATCGAAGCCGCCACCGTGGCGTTCCTGGTTCACCGCAAAGCGATAGTGCAACTCGCCGCCTTTTTTTGGCGGCGCCCAGATCAGGCGCTCGCCTTTTCGCTCGATCGTGCCATCGCCCGTGACGTCGGTATAGCGCTGTGGATCCATCGGGAAATCGAGCCGAGTGGCGCGGCCATCGGCGGGATCGAGCGTAATTGTGACTGCGATCTGGCGCTGTTTTGGCAGGAACTCGACGGTGTAGTCGACGTCGTAGCTGGTCGCGGCCGAGGCGTTGCCAGCAAACGCCAGCAGGCCGGCGGCGAGGAATCGGTGGATCATGGAAACATCCAGGCTAGGGAGCAAAAAAGTAGCGCCACCTTACGGGTGGCGGCTGAATCGGCGGAAATATGGACCGCGTAGACGGATTTGCAACCCCGCCGGCCAACGTCCGACAGGCTGCTAGACGCCACATTCAAGCAGGATGCCGCCGCCAGCACTCGCCCAGCATCACCCCGACCGCATTGGCGATGTTGAGGCTTTCGACCTTGCCACTGCCCGGAATGCTGATGCGCAGCGCGCAGGCATCGACCAGGGCCGGCTGCATGCCGCCGCCCTCGGCACCGAAGACCAGCGCCAGGCGCGGCGGCAGCGTGGCGGCGTATAGGGAATCGCCTCCCGTGGGCAAGGTTGCAGCGAGCGCGAAGCCGGCTTGCCGCAATGCCAGCAACGCGTTTTCCAGCGACACCAAACGCACCACCGGCACCACTTCGGCGCCACCCTCGGCGATGCGACAGGCCGCGCCCGACAGCGTCAAGGGCGACGTGGGTGGCAGTAGCACGCCCGCCACGCCGAAATGCGCGGCACTGCGCAGCACCGCGCCGAAGTTATGCGGATTGCCAACGCCATCGAGCCAAAGCAACCGCTGCGGACCGGGCGACAGCGACGCCAGCAATTCGTCGAGCGTGGGCTGGGCGCGGCGCAGCATCTCGAACAGCACGCCCTCGTGATGCGAGGAGGCGGCAAGCTTATCGAGGTCCGCTTCTTCCACCACGCGATAGCCGAGGCGCTGCTTGACGCAGTACGCCAGCACCTCGCGCAGCGTCGCGATGCGGGACTCGGTGAGATAGACCTTGCGCAGATCCTGCGGTCGCGCCGCATAGGCCGCGCGGCAGGCATTGAGGCCATACAGGCGGATTTCGTCCCGATTGCCGCGGGTGTGTGCCTCGCGACCCGTGTCGGCATGAGCTAGCGACGAATCCGTGGCATGGGATGGCGGCGCGCTGGATTGACTGCGCTGTCGTGGTCCGCGGTAAGGGTTGTCGGGTGGACTCATGCGCATCGCTTCCAAAATCGGTTGGATCTAGCGGTCAGGCGTCGGCAGGGTTTGGATAGCGGCGTTCGACTTCAGCGACCGACCCGGCAATGAGTGCCTCGAGAACTTTCACATCGATGTCCGCCAGGCGCTTGATGTACAGACAGCCCGTTGTCATCTTGTGTTTCCCGAGCTTGGCCAGAAGTTCGACCTGCTCAGGATTCTCCGCGGTGAGGTAGACGACCAGTTCCCTGGCACGGACGGCGAAGCCCACGAGGCATGTGTCGCCGGAGTGACCACTCTTGTACGTGTAGGTGTACGAGCCATAGCCCACGATGCTTGGCCCCCACATCTTTGGCGCCTGATTCGTAACCCGCTTGCATATGGCCATGATGGCCTTGCAGTCTGCCAACTGCTCGGGAGTGGCTCTGGATGCGAGGTATTGATCGACGCTCGCGCCAGTGGATTTGGTTTTGGTCTCTGCCATCGGGGGTTCCTGTGTAGCGGGGTGCACAGCGCCACGGGCCGGAATGACGGCCCGGGCGAACCCGCTCTCCCCGACGCCGGATACACCACTGCACCCGCACCGCCTTGCCAACGCCTAAATCTCGGGCTCAGTTGGCGTAGGCGTCCATTCATCGATTGTCAGGCCGCAGCGACTGCCGCGAAGTAACAGGCCGCGATTTCAAAGGCCTCGAATTCGGCACGCAGCCAGCAAAAGACCGAAACCGATGATCCACGACCAAGTTGCAATCGGCTGATCGATTTTGACAAGGCTGAATTGCGCAGCGAGCGCAACAAGAAAAAGAACCAGACAAATGATCCATACAACCATGGTTGGAGCCTTACCGGAGTTGCGCATTGCGTCGTCCTTTTGTTAAGTGGGAGCGGGAAGTCGGATTGAGTATGAACGGTTTAGTTTTTCATGCTCTCATCGTCTACGCAGAGTCACGGCCTGTCCAGCGTCCGTTGGTCTCATGAGTGCACTACCGCCGGACGTTCGTCCCGCACATCCGGCGTCTGCGCATCGAGTTGGTCCAGCTCGTGGGCCAAGGCCTCGGGCGAGCGCGTGTACGGGGCCAGCAAGCGGTAGAACGCGGGGACGACGTACAGCGACAGTAGGGTGGAGAACGCGACGCCTGCGATCACCACCACCCCGATCGTGGCGCGGCTGGCGGAACCCGGGCCACCGGCGGTCACCAACGGCACCGCGCCCATGATGGTCGCGATCGAGGTCATCAGGATCGGGCGCAAGCGCACCGCGGCGGATTCCACGATGGCCTCCTCGACACTCAAGCCTTCATCGCGCAACTGATTGGCGAACTCCACGATCAGGATACCGTTCTTGGCCGCGAGCCCCACCAGCATCACGATGCCGATCTGCGAGAACAAATTGAGCGAACCGCCCGTCACCCACAGCCCGATCAGAGCACCCAGCACCGCCAGCGGCACGGTCAGCATGATCACGAGCGGATGCACGAAACTCTCGAACTGCGCCGCCAGCACCAGATACACGACCAGCAACGCCATCGCGAAAGTGAATAGCACCGCGCTGCCGGATTGCTGGTATTCGCGCGATTCGCCCTTGTATTCGATCTGGGCGACGTCGGGCAGTTCTTCGTCAGCGACCTGCTGGAACCAGGTCAGCGCCTCGCCCAGGGTGTAGCCGGGCGCAAGACCGGCAGTGATCGTGATCGCGCGCAATCGATTGAAACGATTGAGAGAACCGGGCTCCGCGAGTTCGTTCAACGTCACCACGCTCGACAGCGGCACCAGGTCGCCCGAACGCGCACGCACGTAGAGATTCTGCAGGTCCGACGGCGAGGCGCGGTCGCCGGCCTGGGCCTGCAGGATCACGTCGTATTCCTGGCCGTCTTCCACGTACGTGGTCACCCGACGCGAGCCCATCATCGATTCGAGCGTGCGCCCGATGTCGGCCACGGAAATACCGAGGTCGGCGGCGCGCGCGCGGTCAATCTGCACCCGCACCTGCGGCCGGGTTTCCTTGTAATCCGAATCGGCGCCAAACAATCCCGGATTGCGCTCGATACGCGCCAGCACGCGGTCGCGCCACTGCACCAGTTCGGCATAGTCCGGACCACCCAGCACCACGATGAACGGTTGACCGCGGCTGCGCGTCAGGCCCGAACGTACTATCGGCAGCGCGCGCACCGCCGGCAGCGCAGCGAACTTGCCGCGCAACTGCTCCACCACGTCGTTGGTGGTTTCCTGGCGCTGGTCCCAATCGCGCAGGAACACGATCGCCATGCCGGTGTGCATTTCCTCGCTCGCGCCGAAGCCGCCGGGCACGCGGGTGTTGATCCGCTGTAGCGGCTTGCCTTCGCCGACATAGGGCGCCATCAGGGCTTCAACCTGCTGCATCTTCTGCACGGTGTAGTCGTAACCCGCGCCTTCCGGGCCTTGCACCATTACCAAGAAGTTGCCGCGATCTTCGGGTGGTGCGAGTTCACTGGGCACCTGCTGGAAAATGACGAAGCTCAACACCAGCGCGCCCAGCATCAGCACGCCGAACAGCCAGGGCTTACCGCTGCTGCGTACGATCTGGCGGCGATAGCCTGTGGTAATCCGCGCGAACTGGCGGTTGATCCACCGATTGAGACCGCGCGGTTCGGCATGCGGCCGCACCAGCTTGGAAGACATCATCGGCGTCAGCGTGAGTGCGACGAAGCACGAGATCGCCACCGCGCCGGCCAGCGCCACCGACAACTCCCGGAACAGTCGCCCACTGTTGCCCTCGAGGAATCCGATCGGCAGGAACACCGCCACCAGCACCGCGGTAGTCGCGATCACCGCGAAGGCAACCTGACGCGTGCCGCGCGCCGCCGCCACCAGTGGGGGTTCGCCCAGATCGGCGCGACGCTGAATGTTTTCCAGTACCACGATGGCATCGTCGACAACCAATCCGATGCACAGCACCAGGGCTAGCAAGGTAAGCAGGTTGATCGAGTAGCCGAACGCATACAGGGCGATAAATGCGGCCACCAGGCAGACCGGCACCGTCACCGCGGGAATCAGCGCCGCACGCAGGCTGCCGAGGAAGAGGTAGATCACCAGCAACACCAGCGCGACCGACTCCAGCAGGGTCATGTAGACGCGCTCGACCGAGGCCTCGATGAAAATCGTGCTGTCGAAGGCCACGAAGATCTTGGTGCCGGCCGGCAGCGACTGCTGCATTCGTACGGCTTCCGCCCGGATCGCGCGTGCGACATCGAGGCTGTTGGCGGTCGACGTCTTGACGATGCCAAGCCCGACGTTGGGCTCGCCATTGCTGCGGAAGTAGGCGCGGCGTTCGGCCGAGGCACGCTCGACCTTGGCCACGTCGCCCAGTCGCACGAGGTAACCGTCGTCGCCTTTCTTGAGCACCAGCTTGGCGAAATCCTCGGCGCCGAGATAGCCGCGTTGCACCCGCAGGGTGAAGTCGCGAGATTCGGATTCGATGCGTCCGGCCGGCAACTCGACGTTTTCGCGCTGCAGCGCCTGCTCCACATCGGCGACGGTCAGGCCGCGCGCGGCCATCGCCTTGCGGTCGAGCCAGACCCGCATCGAATAGCGCTGCTCGCCACCGATCCGCACCTGTGCCACGCCGTCGATCGCGGAGAGTTGGTCCACCACATAGCGATCGGCATAGTCCGACAGCTGCAGCGTGTCCATCACGGTGGAGCTCATGTTGAGCCACAGGATCGGATCGGCGTCGGCCTCGACCTTCTCGATCTGCGGTGGGTCGGCTTCTTCCGGCATGCGGTTCATCACGCGGCTGACGGCGTCGCGGATGTCGTTGGCGGCGGCCTCGATATCGCGTCCGAGCGAGAACTCGACGCTGACGCTGGCGCGGCCATTGGCGCTGCGCGATTCCAGCATCTCGACGCCCTCGATGCCGCTGAGCGCGTCTTCGAGAATCTGGGTGATGCGCGTTTCCACCACCGCGGCCGAGGCGCCGGGGTAGCTCACCTGCACCGACACGATCGGCGGATCGATCGCGGGCAGTTCGCGCAGGGAGAGGCGAGTGAACGCCATCACTCCCAGTGCCACCAGCAGCAGGCTCATCACCGTGGCCAGCACCGGTCTCTTGATCGAGAGGTCGGAGAGTGTCATCGGGCGCGGGCCTTGCAAGCCAAAGGCTGGGGTCCGCAAATGAACGCAAAAAACGCAAATAGGGAAAAAGCGGGCCTGATCGTTCTTGGGCTTGCGGAACCCATTCGCTTCATCGCTCTATTCGCGTTTTTTACGTTCATTCGCGGACCGATCTTGCTGTAGTGGACGAAGCAGGCGGCGTCGCTTCCACGACCGCTGCTCCTGGCCGCAACTTGACCGTGCCTTCCACCACGATGCGATCCCCGACCACCAGACCGGTAAGAATCTCCACTTCACCGCGACGTCGCGCGCCGGTTTGCACTTCGATCTGTTCGACCTTGTTGTCGCTGCCGACGCGATACACCAGGGCACGTCCGCCGACCTGCACCAGCGCGATCTCGGGAATCGCCAGGGTCTCGCGTTCCGGTTTCAGCAGGCGCACGGTGAGCAGCATGCCCGGGCGTAGCTGCGTCTCGGGATTGGGAATCTCGGCGCGTACCGTGACCGCGCGCGTGACCGGATCCACGCGCGAATCGATCGCCCGCACACTGCCCTCGAATTCCACCTCGGGCCAAGCCGCGCTGAGCGCGGTGATGCGCTGTCCAGCACCGATGTAGGCGAGGAAACTCTCGGGCACCGGAAAGTCGAGCTTTATGGTGCGGATGTCGTCCAGGGTAGCGATCGGCGTGCCCGGCGTCACCAACGTGCCTGGACTGACCTGGCGAAATCCAAGTACGCCATCAAATGGCGCAGTGATGACGCGGTCCGACAGGCGCGCGCGGACCGTATCCATGCGCGCGCGTGCCGCGTCACGCGCCGCCACTTGCGAGTCGAGCTGGCTGCGCGCGATCGTGCCTTGCTTGACCAGTTCGGACTGGCGCGCGAGCTGCTGCTGGGCTTCCTTGTAGGCCGCATGCTCCTCTTCGAGTTGTGCGACTTCGGCACGGCCGGAAAGATCCACCAGCACTTGGCCGGCGGTCGCGAGATCGCCATCGGCAAAGTTCACCCTTGCCACCGTTTCGGTGACCTTGGCCGTAATCGTCACCGATTCGTTCGCCTGCGCGGTGCCGAGCGCCTCGATCGCATCGCTCCATGTCACCGGTGCGACGGTTGCGATGGAGACGGTCGCGGCGCCGCCGGCGCGTACTGGCGCCGCGGCGTCACGACCACAGCCTGCCAGCAGCAGGCCCGGCAAGAGCGCCAGCGCGGCGGCTCGAAGCGAGAGGATTCGGGTCATCGGGAAACTCTGCCGTCGGCGACCCGGCGATTGTAGGCTGGTCCAGTGTCGCCGGACCGTGCAGATACTCCCATTGCATGAGCGCATAACCCCTAATCCTTTCCGGGTATGTCCAGGGCGGTCGCAGGATGCTTCCATCGTCCCCTAATCGTCCTACCGATCACATCGGCCTGTGTCCGCCCAACTGCTCCCATTGCCCGCGCCGCCGCTGACCGAGGAACACTCGGGCCTGCTTACGCGCCTGGTCGAAGGCCTGGATACGGGCGGGCTATGGTGGCTGTCGGGTTATGCCGCGGCACTGGCGCAGACGCGAACGAGCCCGGGCGTCGCGCCCAAGCCCGCGGCGGTCGCGCAAGACAGTCAGCGCCTCACCATCGTCTATGGCAGCCAAACCGGCAATGCGAAACGACTCGCCGAGCAGCTGGCGCGCGAAGTTGAAGCGGCAGGTCTCGCGGTAAGGCTGCTGCGTGCGGATGCCTATCCGACGCGCGAACTCGCCGCCGAGCGCCTGTTGTACGTCGTAATCAGCACCCAGGGCGAGGGCGATCCGCCCGATGACGCGCGCGCACTGGTCGAGTTCATCGCCGGCAAGCGCGTATCGAAGCTGCCCGAACTGAAATACGCCGTGCTGGGCCTCGGCGATTCCAGCTATCCGCTGTTCAATGCGATCGGTCGTCGGCTGGATACGCGCCTGTCCGAACTCGGCGCGACGCGCTTGTTCGCGGCAGGTGAGGCCGATGTCGACGTCGACACCGTCGCCACGCCCTGGCGCACGCAAGCACTGGCGTCGGCGCGCGAAGCCCTCAGGGCCCACGCGCCGCTCGCCACCGTCACCGCGCTGCGTCCGCCTACGACTGCCAGCGCCTGGAACCGCGAGCGACCGTTCGCCGCCGAGCTGCTGCTCAACCAGCGCATCACCGCGCGCGACAGCGGCAAGGACGTGCGACATCTGGAACTCTCACTCGCTGGTTCGGGCTTGAGTTACCAGCCGGGCGACGCGCTCGGGGTGTGGCCGCGTAATCCGCCCTCGCTGGTTGAAAGCGTGCTCGACACATTGCGACTCGACGGCGATCACGCAGTCACGCAAGGCAACGACACCCTGCCGCTGCGCGAGTGGCTGACGGCACGACGCGAACTGACCAAACTCTCTCGCCCGCTGCTGGCCGCGCACGCCGCGCAGGCGCAAGCCGGCGATCTCAACCGCGTGCTCGCGCCGAGCGAAGCCGCGGCCCTGGCGTCGCTGCTTTCCAGCCACCAGTTGATCGACGTGCTGCGGCGCTGGCCGGCGGAATGGAGTGGCGAAGAACTCGTGGCTGCTCTGCGCCCGTTGACGCCGCGCCTGTACTCGATCGCATCCAGCCAGAAGGCGGTCGGCGACGAGGCCCATCTCACCCTGGACGTTCTCGGTTACGAGGCCTTTGGCCACGTGCATGTCGGTGCGGCTTCCGGACACCTGGCGATG